>JAQTYS010000336.1 GCA_028688175.1 Methanothrix sp.
GAGTCGCTATCCGGGCCGGATCATCTCGATGTGGCAATTATATTGAATTCTCTTGGCAATACGGCGAGAGCCCAGGGCGAGCCGGCTGAGGCGCGTGCTTTCTTCGCCAGAGCGCTGGAAATATTTCGCCATAATCTGGGGCAGGACCATCCCTACATCGCAATTACAGAGGAGCATTTGCATACGTTGCCACAGACTTTGTTGCTCCAGGAGACGGCGGATGATGAGTACGGATATTATTTTTAATTTTTTTTAATCATCATCTGCATACACTCACCAGTCGACTGACTCCGTCGCTTGTTATCATGCCGATTACCCTTTGATTGGCATCCACAACCGGCAAAGCCGATATATTATGCTCATTCATGCGCTTGGCAGCTCGCTCGATTGGATCTTCCTGAGCGGAGATGACCACCTTGCGGGTCATTATCTCCTCCAGCAGCGTGTACTTCAAGGCCACGGCCTTGGATACATCCCAGGCGGTGACAATTCCCACCAGCTTTCCTTCTACGTTGATTACAGGCAGGTGAGTTACGCCCTCGTTCATCATGATTCCGGCTGCCTCCTCCACGCTGGAGCCCTGCTGGATGGTTACTACCTCTTTGATCATCACATCCCCCACAGATCTGCGGGAGAGGAAATTTTGGATGGTATAGTTCATCTGCCCGGATTCCAGGAGAAAAGCATCATGCCCGTAGTTTGATCGGATTGTGCAGTGACGCACATCGATATCATTGGTACTGATAGCCTCAGCGATCTCTTTGCACTGGTAAGGCGGATAAAGCCAGTCTGAGCTAATGGATATGACCAGGAACTTTGTTTTGGCGCCCTTAAAAGCCTCAGCCAAAGAGAGAGCGCCATTCTTTGTCAGGTCGAAGTAGTCTATGGCTTTGGTGATGTAAAGATAGGAATTGGCATCGAAGCGCTTCACAAAGGCATCGCCATGGTAGCTCAGATAGCTCTCCACCTGAAAGTCCAAAGATGCGAGATCAAAGCCGAATTCCTTCTTGCCCTGCAAGCGCCTGCCAAATTTATCGTGCATGGACTCGTCGCTGAGGTATGTGATATGCCCGATCATCCTGGCCAGAGAGAGACCGCGGGCAGGAGGAGTTCGTCCGTAATAGTTGCCATTCTCCCAGTCCGGGTCTGAGGTTATGGCTCTGCGCCCCACCTCATTGAAAGCAATCTGCTGGGGTGAAGAGTAGGCGCTTGTGGCTATGGGCACGGCGAGACGCACCATCTCCGGGTAGGATATGCACCATTGCAAAACTTGCATTCCGCCAAAGGATCCACCGATGACTGCAAATAGCTTATCTATTCCCAGATGATCCAGGAGCCTCTTTTGGACGTCCACCATATCTTTCAGCGTGATGAAGGGAAAGTCCAGGCCGTAAGGCTTTCCAGTCCTGGGATTAAGGGAGGAGGGACCTGTAGTCCCTTTGCATCCGCCCAGTACATTGGAGCATATGAGAAAGAATTTATCGGTATCCAGAGCTTTACCTGGGCCGATAATAATGTCCCACCAGCCTGGTTTCTCTTCATTCTTGTGCCAGCCACCAGCATGAGCGTCTCCGGAGAGAGCATGGCAGATGAGGATGGCATTGCTCTTTTCTTTATTCAGAAAGCCATAGGTCTCGTAAGCAACTCTGGCCCCGTCGAGCCGGCCGCCATGCTCCAGGACTATCTCTTCTGGAATATGGTAGCATTGGGTCTCTACCAGGCCCGCAGATTCGCGTTTCATTTGAATTCTCTCTAATTAAGGATAAACAATCCATACTTGCCGGCTATTTCCAGGAATGCGTCTGAAGTATGCTTTATTTGGTCCCAGGTGAGACCATAGGTGTTTAACTTCCAGGTACGCGTAGCGCCGGCGAACTCGCCGATAACTCCCCGATCTTTTAGCTCGTCACTGAAGAAGAAGCCGCGTCGTTTATGCGTCTTGGCAACCACATCAAAACTTCCAGTTGTGTCCACCTTGGTCAAGGTATGCCTGCGCGGCCATTGGCTCAGAACCTTTGAGCCCTGGACGCGCAAGAACTGCTCCAGGAGGTAGTTTGATTTCTTAATCTCTTCGTCCCACTGTTTTGTCCTCGCCTGGACACGGGGAAAAGAAGCGATCATCGAGAGGAGGGTTGCACCCATTAATGTGCAGCCCATGTTCTCCACCTCTTTTATGCCGAATTTCCTTTGAGTCAGGTCTCCGATCATCTGCGTTGTCCTAAAGACCTTGGGAGCCCATTCGTCTGTAGTTGCCAGGACGCCGGAAGGCGCCACAGAGGCCATGCTTTTGTGGCCTGAGCCGATGACGAAATCTGCGCCGATTCTGTGGCCGTCAACCGGCATTACTCCAACGGTATAGGCTCCGTTATAAAGAAAAGGAATGCCGTACTCTTTGGCCACTTTCGCTATGCCGTAGACGTCGTGCTCATTGGCAAACTGATAGTCAAAGTGATCGATCATAATCAGCACTGGAAGCTTTCCGGTTTCCTTTTTGACATCTTCTATCTTCAAGGCGGTTTTATCTGCCGTAACTATGTTATTTTCATCCAGAGGAACCTCTTTAACTATTCCACCGGCAACCTCAACAGCCAGGAATTCTGTGTAATGCGCCAGTGAAGAAACAATCACACTGTCACCCTTCTTAACAATGGACTGAGTTACAGCCTGAAATCCTCTACGAGCCCCAGGGACGACCCGAGCCTGATCCATGTTCAGGAACTTAGCCAGATCCTGGTGGAACTCCTCAATTGGAGGCCGGGTGATTTTATCGAGCCGGAAGGGCTTTCGGCAGTAGTCGCAGGTAGAGTAACCATCTCCATAAGATATGATGGCCTTGCGCGCCTCGGGCG
>JAQTYS010000069.1 GCA_028688175.1 Methanothrix sp.
ATTTGGAAACTTTCCGGGGCTGGGAAATGTGGCTTTTGTCTTCAAGGCCAGAGTTCAGCTTCTGCGTGACCTCGGGCCGACCTTGAGCCCCTTCAATGCCTTCCTCTTCTTGCAGGGAGTGGAGACGTTGGCTCTGCGCCAGGAGAAACACTCGGAGAATGCTCTGTTGGTGGCAAAACATCTGCAAAGCCATCCGGCGGTGGCCTGGGTCAATTATCCTGGACTGGAAAGCCATCCCAGCCATTCTCTGGCCGAGAAATATCTGAAAGGCAAGTACAACGCCATCCTCGGATTCGGCATAAAGGGCGGACTTCCTGCGGCTAAGAAATTCATCGAATCATTAGACCTGCTCAGCCACCTGGCAAACATCGGCGACTCCAAGAGCCTGGTCATCCATCCTGCTTCAACTACTCATCAGCAGTTGACGGCTGCCGAGCAGGAGGCCACTGGGGTTACCGCAGACTTCATCCGCGTATCTGTGGGCATCGAGGACGTGGAGGATATCATCGCCGATCTGGATCAGGCCTTAGCCAAGGCGGTGCAGTGAAGCTGCTATCGGCATATCGTCATTCGCCCGGGTATAAATCTGGGCCGTCATTTTTTATTGCCATATCCATATTGAACGAGATCGGATGAAGGACTGAATCACTAACCGGAGATGCTCTGAAAGCTTCTCGGCAAATGGAGCTCTTGAAGGCGAAGATGAATACGAAGACATATTGCATTGTCATTTACTCTGCCACCACCTCCTGGGTTTCTGGATTCAGTCCATAGAGGCTCTGGCGCGCATCCTGGAAATAGAAGCGCTCTTGAAGGATATGTTGTTCCTTCAATCGGTTCAGGGCATACCTTACGGTCCTTTGCGGAAGATAGGTTTTGGCGACGATATCTTTTTGCGTGAGCAGGTTGCCTGATTCCAGCACCTTAAAGACAAGCTTTGCCGATGGTGGCAAGTGCTCTATCTTCGTGCCGGTCGATTCATTTTTGGTTTCTGCAAAGTCGATCCCTCATTTTCATTTCATCAATCTGTCCTGAAACCTGATATATTATCAAGTCTGCGATTGCGGCAATATTGACCCCAATTATAATCATTTGATCGCGTATCTTCCTCCGCCTGCCTTCACATCTTCCAGGACGATGCCTTGCTCGTTTAACCGGTTTCTGATCTCGTCGGCCAGAGTCCAATCCTTCTTCTCGCGCATTTTCTGCCTTACATCAATCAACAGTTCAATTAGATTGCCCGTAAGATCCTGCTTATTCCCGGAACCTTCAAAATGCCCGCCCTTCGCAGGCGAAAAGCTGATGCCGAGTATTCGCCCGAAATCATCCAGCAGTCGTCCTGCCTCGATCAGGCTCTTCTGGGATATGGACCTCTCGTTTATGCAACGGTTAACCTCTCTTACCAGCTCGAAGACGGCTTTCAGGGCATAGGGAGTGTTGAAGTCATTGTCCATCGAATCGAGAAACTTGACTTTGAATTCAGCCATTCCCGCATCATCTGCTTCGTCTTTCAGGGATGCCTCGTTCGCAGACTGTGGCGTCTTTTCCAGCTCCACCTTGATGGCCTTTGCCGCCTGGCGAATGCGCTCCAGGCTCTTTCTCGATTGCTCTAAAGCCGACTCTGAGAAGTCGATTGGGCTTCGATAATGAGAGGAGAGCACAAAGAAGCGGAATGAATCGGCATCGAATTTCGCCAGCATATCCCGGATGGTGGTGAAGTTGCCCAATGATTTCGACATCTTCTCGCCATTGACGTTGAGAAAACCGGTGTGCATCCAGAATCTCACCAGCGGCTTTTTGCCGGATGTCGCCTCCATCTGGGCGATCTCAGCCTCGTGGTGGGGAAAGATGAGATCCATGGCTCCGCCGTGAATATCGTATTGTGCCCCGAAATAGCTCTCAGTGATGGCCGTGTCCTCGATATGCCAACCAGGTCTGCCCTTTCCCCAGGGTGAGTCCCAGGTGACCTCCGGGCCGTCCTGCCGCTTCTTCCACAGCGAGAAGTCCCCAGGATTTCTCTTGGTCGGATCCGGCTCAATCCTGTGTTTTTCCAGGTCTTCAAGGCTCTGGTGAGAGAGCTTTCCAAAGTCTTTGAAACGGGATTCGTCAAAGTACACACCGGTCTGTGTCTCATAGGCAAAACCCTTCTCAATCAGCCTGCTAATTTGGCTGATGATCTCAGGAATATGCTCTGAGGCGCGGGCATAGTAGTTGATGCTGGTGACGCTCAATGCCTGCATGTCCTCACGGTATTTCTCTTCGAAGGTGCGCGCCAGAAGTCGGGGCGAGATGCCCTGCAGGGCTGCCCGGTCAATTATCTTGTCATCCACATCGGTGATGTTTTGCAGATAGAAGACGCTAAAACCAATGTGCTTGAGGTAGCGTGCCACCACATCAAAGAAGATATAGGTCCTGGCATGGCCGATATGCGAATTGTCATAGACGGTTGGACCGCATACAAAGAGGTTAACGCGGTTGTCATGAATAGGCAAGAATGGCTCTTTCTTGCCGCTCATGGTGCTATTGATCAACATAAGGCCGGGGTTGGGAGTCGAACCCAATTCTCGCGGTCTGCAGCCGCGCACTTAACCGGTCAGTCACCCCGGCACGTCCAACACATTCATCTTCACAGTAGCACAAATACCTGTGGATTGCGGCAAAGTTAATTGACTTTCATCATTGATCATAGATAAGCTTTTTTTATCTATCTGATCAACAGGTTATGTTTCCAAAATATACTTGCTGGAGGAACATGGACGAAAAAAATTGGGAAGAGATGGAATGGGAGATCGAATCGCTATGCAAATTGCACAGTGATGCCATTGCAGATTATAAGAAATGCCGGGAATTTGCCAATCGCATGTCTCTGTTCCTGTCCGACCTGGAAGATTTCAGATGCAATTTTCTTGCGAATATGGCCATGGATATCTTGATGAACTGCAATCCAAAAGTGGCATCCCACTGCGAGAAAGCTAACATGGAACAGGGCATGCTCGAACGCATGAAATCTGAGATCAAGATGAAGTCTGAGGCACAGGCTGATATCCGTCGCTGATAATTTTGGTTGCCGCATTCTCAATCTCTATATATCGAATCGGTCACAACCAGGTCATTCACAATTGTGAATCTGGCTTTGAGGCACGAGCATGGAGATGAACGGGGAGATCAAGGCGCTCTTGGTGAGCATCGGCAGCGCAAACATAGATGATGAGCTGCTGGCAGAGGTGAAAAGGACAACCATACCCAGTGCCGGTCCGGGAGCCGGTCTGGAATCCTTCTTCTTTAAGTCGGGCGGCCACAGAGTGAGGCTTTCAATCAACAAGAATTCGCAGCTTAAGGTGATCCGGCTTGGCGGCGACGTTGCCCTGACAAAAGACGGAAAGACAATTGTCACCGGCAAACTGGAGCCGGCGTTAAGCCACTGTCCGGAGCAAGCCTACCTCACATTAAGCGGCAGCTGCATTTACGACTGCAAGTTCTGCCCGGTCCCCAAACTTGATGGTGAGGTGAAGCTTCCTGACGAGATCCTGCAACTGGTGGAAGAAGCCAGGCAGAGCGGTAAGCTGCGGGCCATCTCTCTTACCAGTGGTGTGGAGAAGTCCCCTGAGGACGAGGTTAAGCGAGCAGCGGCGATGGTCAGAGCCCTGCGAAAACAGTATGACATACCCATCGGGATCTCGGTTTATCCCACAGACACTTCCTCAGAAGAGCTGAAGGCCGCCGGTGCAACAGAGATCAAGTACAATGTGGAGACCATGGACCCGGAGATCTTCGCTAGGTACTGTCCTGGGCTCTCCCTGGAATATGTTCTCATTTCCCTTAAGAAAGCAGTGGAGATCTTCGGAAGAAACCGGGTCTCTTCAAACTTCATCCTGGGCCTGGGCGAGAGCGATGAATGCGTTTTGGCAGGAGTTACAAGGCTCGCTGAGATGGGAGTGATACCCAATTTGCGGCCCATATCGCCCCATCCCTTGCGAGTGGGAGAGGTTAAAGTGGAAAGGCCGTCTGCAGAGCGGCTGCTGAAGCTGGCCAGGGCAACGAAAAAAGTGCTGGAAGGGAAGGGCTTGAGAGCCGATCTGGCCGAGACCATGTGCCTGCCATGCACAGGTTGCGATATCACGCCTCAAAGAGATGTTTGATCGAGCGTTCTCAGCCTGGCCAGCTCGTCATCATCCAGGAAGCTCTCCCGGATCATCTCCTCATCGCCCTTGGGAAGTCTCCGGCAGGAAATATCAGCATTCTGTTCGCCATCCCGGTCGGAGTAGCGGGCCACAATGCGGCAGGCGAGATGCAGGAGGTCGGGAGAAAATGAGCCTTTACCAACAGCGTTCGGACCGATGATGCTCGCCGGAGCAATCAGGTAATCGCCATCCTTTGCCAGCATGCTGAGCATCTTGTTCTCATTCTCATTTCTGCCCACAATCAGTTTTGCATCAGAGGAGAGCCGAAAGTATCTTCCAAACTTGAGCAGCTCGATATTCTGCATATCAAGCTCATTGTGTTTGATAAGGTCTCTGATCCGGTTGGCAAACTTTGGGTCTGTGAGAAGGCATCCCCCGGCAGCGCAGGGGTAGTCGTTAATTCCCAAGTCCTTGGCCAAGGCCATCTGCGGCTTTCTGGATCGTCCGGCGATGTCCAGCATCCTCTCCCGTCTTATCCATCCGTTCTTCTCTGGGATCGTCGGCGCCAGCAGCTTGGCAGAGAGAGGTCGCACCACCAGCCCCTCCAGACCGGCTTCCCGTTCGATGATGTTCATCTGCCGCCGGAACTGGCTCATGGGCCTCTGTCCTAAAACCTCTCCAGTGATGATGAAAGATGCCCCACACTCCTGCATCAGCTCTTTGCTCTTGCGGAAAAACAGTATCCTGCAATCAATGCACGGATTCATGTTAGCGCCGTAGCCGTGCTGCGGATTTTCCAGCACCGGCAGGAAATCCTCTGTGGCATTGATAACCTTCAGATCTATTCCAATAGCCTCAGCCACCCGGCGGGCATTGCTGCCGCAGCCTAAGTTAGACGAATGGCGATCGCATAGGCAAAAAGGCGTCTTGAAGTTCACTGCCAGGAGTTCCAGACCTTCCCGACTCATGAGCTCTGCAGCCAGGGTGCTGTCCAGTCCTCCGGAAAGAAGTATTATCGCTTTCATTGTTAATCGATCTCATTTTTTTTTAACTACTATCTGCCAAACTTCGCCGGATAGGGCCTTTAGATCCAGGATTTCATGGCCTTCGCTGCATAGGCTCCTGGAGACGTTAGCCGTTGCTGCTGAATCGTCCAGAAGTATGGTCAAATCCTGACCGCCCTCCAGCTCTTCCAGCATGAGTTTGGTCTTGACGAAGGTGTATGGGCAGACCTCGCCCCTCAGATCCAGCTTTGCGGTCATAGCCTGCACTCTTCCCGCCTGTTCTCTAGGTAGTTTTTCTCATCGATTGCGATGATCTGGGGATCTTCTCCGCATACCGCGCAATCCTTTCTCTTCTCTGCCGTGGCCTCAAAGAATGTCATATCCAGGGCATTAAAGCAGAGCATCCTGCCGACCAGCAGCTCGCCAATCCCCAGGATGAATTTCAGGGCTTCTGCGGCTTGAATGGTGCCGATGATGCCCGGCAATACTCCAAAGACACCTGCCTCCTGGCAACTGGGAATCAATCCCGCAGGCGGGACTTTTTTGAAGATGCAGCGGTAGCAGGGACCCTTTTGCGGTATAATGGTAGTAGTATAGCCTTCGTAGCGCAGGATGCTGCCATGAGAGAGGGGCCTGTTCTCCAGGATGCAGGCGTCGTTGGTCAGATAGTGAGTGGGAAAGTTGTCACTTCCATCGACCACGAAATCATACTTCCGGATGATTTTTCCGGCATTATCGGCAGAGAAGCGCTCCTGGTAGGTTATGACATCCACATCGCTGTTGAGACTTCGCACAAAACTCTCCGCCGATTTTGCTTTGTGGAAACCAATATTGCCGCCGTGGATGATCTGGCGCTGCAAATTGCTTACCTCCACGATATCGCTGTCCATAATCCCCAGGGTTCCCACGCCTGCTGCCGCCAGGTAGGCGATGGCTGCTGATCCCAGGCCACCTGCTCCCAGGACCAGTACCTTTGATGCCAGCAGCTTCTTCTGGCCTTTGCCTCCTACCTCGGGCAGTATTATTTGGCGCGAATAGCGCTTTATCTGCTCATCTGTGAAAGATCCAGACACAATATCCCGCTCCTCATCTTTCATTACCGAAATACTGCGGCTTTGAACTCGTCAATGCCGACACGGCGAATCATCTCTCCAAACCGCTCTCTTTTATTGCCCTGTCGCTGGTAGAAGTCCAGGCAGCGCTCAATTATTTTCATGCCCAGCTCCTCGTCCACAAAGTCGGCGATCTTCTCTGCCAGCTTCGGGTGTCTGCCATTCTTGCCTCCGGCATAGACGACATAGCCAATTCTTTTGGCTTTCCAGGCGTCAGTTGGGCAGCTTTGCATGCAGTCAGCGCAGTGCACGCACCGGCCCTTATCGAGCAGCGGTCTTTCATCCTGCATGACAATGGCTTTTTCCTTGCAAATGTCCACACAAAGGCTGCAGCCCATGCAGGCTTCCGCCTCCAGTTCCATTTCTGCTGCCGCGCAAAAGCCGATCTCGTTTTCCATTGGCCTTGAGCACCCATTAGGGCAGGCTGAGACAGTGGCTTTGAATTTGTGAGGCAATAGCCGTCCGCTGAATTTCCGGTCGATCCGGTGAGCAAAGCTCTGGCTGTCTGCTAATGCTCTGCGGCAAACAGGCAGGCCGGGGCAGGCGGTCACCGTGCGAAAGCGCGGACCGCAGGGGCCCAAGGTGAGCCCTGCACCGGCCAGTTCCATTCGGGCGGCCTCAATCTCGCCGAACTTTATCCAGGGAATCTCGATCCCCTGCCTGGCTGTGAGACGAACTTCACCCCAGCCATATTTTTGGGCCAACTGGGCAATCTTAGCAAGCAGGTCAGCGGAGATAGAGCCGCCGGGCAGGCGCAGGCGGATGGCAAAGAAGTCATCGTCCTTTTGCATGATGATTCCACCGGACTTCAGGGCGGAGAAGTCGATACTTGGTGCTGGCGCGGTCATCTGGAGCCTCCAAACCATTATGGACGGTGAGAAAGGGGTAATGAAGGTTTGGATTGCGGCAAAGGACGACAGAGATGAAATAAGAATACCGCAAATGCCATTATAGCCGCAAGGTATATTTTATTATCAAGTGTATATATTAGACATGAGAACTCTGAGCTATCGAATTAATCTGCGTAAGGAACCCGAAGGCGGGTATACCGTGCTGGTCCCAGCACTTCCCGGATGCGTCACTTACGGAAAGACCGTGGAAGAAGCCATCGAGATGGCCAGGGATGCAATCAAAGGCTATGTCGAGAGCCTCATCGAAGATGGCGAGGCTGTTCCTGCGGATGAGGAACTCATCGAATGCAGGCTGACCGTGGAGACTCATGCCTAAGCTACCAACTCTTTCTCCTCCTGCTTGCCCACTCGACCGGAACGATCCACGCGGGTGGGACTGCATATCCTCCGACCAGCCCGAACGGGGTCGGAATCTCAAGCTCGCGGCCAGTACATGATGATTATTACCCCTATCAGGGCTATGAATCCGCCAATCAAATCAAACCTATCCGGCGCGATCTTGTCTATCTGCCAGCCCCAGAGGATTGAAAGAACTATGAATATGCCGCCGTAGGCTGCATAGACTCTGCCGAAGCTTGCCGGCTGAAAGGTGGGTATGATCCCGTAGAGGACCAGAATTGCTGCACCAAGCAAGGCAAATGCCAATCCTCTTCCTTCTCTTATGCAAAGCCATATCAGGTATCCTCCGCCAATCTCGCATAATCCTGCCAGGATGAAGAAGAACAGGGACCGTGTTATCTCTATTGTTGGAAGCATGATAATGACAGCTAGATGCATAAAACCTTATCAACGGTTATGTCGAAGAGGATCTTTCGCATGCAAAGATAGATTAATTATCATAGAAGAGCATTGGGATTGGCATGAGAAAACTGGACGCCAGGAGCCTGGAGATCCTGAGAAAGCTAGCCCCGGAAATAAGTGAGCCGGTTCACTACCGCTCTATTCTTCCGCCGGTCTCCATGCACCATGCGGCAGATGAAGAGGACTTCCAGGAAAGGCTAGAGAGACTTTCCGCAGAGGATTTTAATTACCTTGCAGAGAAGGTGCTGGACAAATCTGAGTGTCTGCTCTGCATATCTCCCGAATCCGCCCGCATATTTGTCGATCTGTTGGGAAAAAAGGTTCCGGGTGATGCGGCAGAGCGCATCCGCGAGCTATATAAGTCATCTACGGGATATGAAGTCTGATGCGTCTTGCCCGGCTATCTTCTTGTCCTGGCATTTCTCTAAAAACTTGCGGCTCAATTATCACAATAATTGTAATATCCAATTTGCTCGTGTAAAGGTATTGGCTCCCAAGCCTTTCGGCTTAGCGGCCTTGTCTTCATTAGCCAGGGCAGAGTCAGGCCGGAGATCATGGTTGTCGCCAGGGCCATGATCACTAAAGCCACAAAAATGTGCCCCTCGATCAGTCCATAATCCAGAGCTGCCGTTGCCAACACAATCTCCATCGCGCCCCGGGCATTCAATCCAAAACCCACCGCCAATGCCTTTCTTTGCGCCATTCCTCCTGCAAT
The DNA here is from genome assembly GCA_028688175.1 of Methanothrix sp. Taxonomy (GTDB): domain Archaea; phylum Halobacteriota; class Methanosarcinia; order Methanotrichales; family Methanotrichaceae; genus Methanothrix. The sequence goes on from JAQTYS010000069.1 coordinate 8,665, forward strand.
GGCACCCAACCCGGCCCCCATGATTTTGCCGACGCAGGCAACGAAAAATACCAACAATACTACAGTTAGGTCAAAGTTGGTCACAAAATTGGCCTTAAGCCCGATCGAGACAAAATAAATCGGTGCCAATATCGTCATAATCGGAAGATAGGTCTTCTTCAAAATGAGATCTCTTCTAGAGTGTCTCAAAGAGAGAATCACACCTGCCAGGAATGCCCCGACGATGCCGTGTGCGCCTAAGAACTCAGCAGCTATTGACGCCGCCAGCATGGCCAGAGCAATGAGATCCATAATGCCACTGCCAAGAGGTGACTTCAGCCGAGTTCTGTTCTTATCGGTTAGATAAAGTATGCAAGCGGTAACAACAAGGAATCCGAGAGCAAGTCCCAGATTAAGACCAAGGCTAACGTTCGTCTTCAAGCTGCCGAGAATCAGAGCGAAAATAGACCAGCCAACTATGTCGTCTATTGTTGCAGCACCCATGATCATCCCTCCCAGCTCCGTCTTCAAGAGATCGAGATCCATGAGAATCCTGGCGATGACTGGGAGGGCAGATATGGAGAGAGCAGTTCCCATGAAGAGAGCAAAGATCCAGAAGCCCTCAAAAGGAATGCCCCATAGCTGAGGCATTAACACAACCATTCCGAAACCAAATGCAAAGGGAAGGATGACTCCTGAGATACTGGTTATCAGAGTGCTTCTGCCTTGCTGCCTTACAAAAGTCAGGTCTGTCTCCAGGCCAGCAATGAACACGAACGCTATCAATCCCAGATAAGCAACAGCGTGGAGTATCCTGGATGGCTCTCCAAAGGCGGGAAAAAGCTGGGACTGCACAGCCGGCGCTACGGCGCCAAGGATGGTTGGACCTAGGATTATGCCGCCAAAAATCTCACCCAGGACGGTTGGCTGATGCAACCTCTTCGCCAAGCCGCCGAAAACAAAGGCAAAGGCCAGCATCACCGCGATCTGCAAGAGAATCAATACTTCCAACCCAAACATTTCTTTTCCTCTACTCTTACATTCTTGCCGAAGTTAGCGCGAATAACAATTGTGATCATGTAACAATTGTTATCATATATAAATTGTGGGGATCGTTGCATATCATATCTGATGAATGGATTTGCGGATAATTTTATATACAATTTTCACAATAAGGATAATAATAACTGCAAATGGGAAAACTACATATATCATTTCCCCCAGGTAACAATTGTTAACGGGATCTTAATCGATCTCAATTAAAGGTGATGTTAATGAGGAAAGCCATAACAATGGTCGTATTCATGCTGCTGATGCTGTACCTCAGCTACCCGGTCTTTGCCTCAGGCACAGTGCTGAATATCGGGTATCAGCCCAGCACTCATCAAATAGCGGAAATGGTTGCCTTTGAGAAAGGCTGGTGGCAGGATGAACTGTTGCCATTTGGAATAACCGAAGTAAAGGAGTTTCAGTTCCCAACCGGGATACCGGAAATGCAGGCGATGGTGGCAGGAGAACTGGACATAGCGTACGTCGGGACCTCGCCGCCCATCTCGGCAATATCCAGTGGGCTGGATGCCAAGATCGTTGCCGCAGTCAATATCAATGGATCAAATCTGGTCTTCAGGCCCGGCGTAGCATACGATGGACCACAATCTTTAGAGGAATTAACCATTGGAACCTTCCCGCCGGGTTCGATTCAGGATATTGTTATGAAGAAATGGCTTAAGGAAAATGGCGTGGATCTCTCTAAAGTCGACATAAAAGCTATGGATCCCGGTCCTGCCATGACTGCTCTATCCGCAGAAAAGATTGACGGCGTCTTCTTGCCGCATCCTTCGCCAGCTATAATCAAGCTGAACGGCAAAGGTGAATCAGTTGTCGCTTCCGGAGAAATGTGGCCCAATCATGCTTGCTGCAGCCTGGTGGTCAGCGGAAAGCTGATTGAGGATAATCCAGAGATGGTCAAGCAGATAATACGGATTCACAATAACGCTACCAAGTACATTAACGAGCATCCCGATGAAGCTGCGGAGATCTATTCTAAGAAGATTGGTCAGAGCATAGACCAGGTAAAGGAATCCCTCCTGACCTGGGATGGCAAGTGGATTTGCGATCCTCATGTACAAATACCCTCCACACTGGAATATGCAGCTGAAAACTTTGAGCTGAAGTATATCAAGAAAAGCCTGACGGAGGTGGACCTCTTTGATACCAGTTTCTATGATAACATGATCTGAATTTTTTTAGCCAAGAGCAGGAAGAAATTTTCTTGCTCAAGGCTATTTTTGCCTCAATCTCAGTTCTTATATAAGTCCGCTATAGGAATTCCTGGAGAATAGATTTATATGGCATAACAATAATTAGAGCATAATTCACAATCGTGAACTGGACATAATCCTAAAGAGATCAGACAGGATTATGGCTTTTGGAGGCCAAATTAGGTGAGCGAATCCATAAAGAGTCTACAGATTCAGAAAACATATGAGGCACTCTTTGCCCTGGAGGATATCAGAGAGATCTTCAGGCAATCTCTACCTGCAGGTTTTGATGAGGTGCAGCAAGAAGACTTTTCCAATACTATTACGAGGATTAAGAGCATCGTCTCCGACTTGGAGAAAGGTGAAGGCAAACCAGCCTGCAATAGGGTGGGAAAGCTCGAAGCAAGGACCAGGGAAGAGGAGTTCATAAACATACACCCCATCCAGGCGGCGGGCAGGCTTACGCCCGAGGCGCGCAAGGCCATCATATCTTATGGAGATGGTTACTCTACCTGCGACTACTGCCGAAAGCCCTTCCGGCTCGATAAAATCACCCGGCCTCCAATTGAGGAGTTCCACCAGGATCTGGC
>JAQTYS010000337.1 GCA_028688175.1 Methanothrix sp.
ATGGGCCCGTTCATGAGATAGAACTTCACCTTCATGCTCTTATTAGTAAGGTCAGTAAGGACATGATAGATCGTATTGATGGGGAGCGGCCTCATAGCGCCTTCGGCGGCGATCACTGTATTGGTGGAGACCGCACTCAGGGCATCGGCTGCTTGAATCTCTGTGAACCTGCCATCCTGACTGTTAGAGAGATTAGTGAAATTGGAGAGAGTAATGTAGCGTCTGAACGAGTCATAGGGATCGTTGTAAGGGATCAGATTTGATTCTCTTGGTAGGTCCTTTAAAGAGTACTTGGTATAGAGGTAGATGGGATGGTTAGTCATGATATTGGGCTTGCCTGGGCTGCCATCGGTGAAGACCACATTTCCACTCGTCGCGTTCCACTCTACAATTGTGGAATTTCCCTGGCTATCATAGACCATGTAGTGGCTTGCTATTCCTGTGAAGAACAACTTGTTATTCAGAAATGCGATCTTTGCCTCTTCTACTGTCCGGCAGGTCTCAAGGATGACCCGCGCTATCTGCAGGTTATTGACGCCACAGTCTCTTGCACCTGCGGGAAGCGTTAGTCCGGGAACAAAGGAGATATCCTCCAGCATCGCTATGCCTAAACCTTCGCTGTTCAGTCCATCCATGACGGAGTTTAGGTCATTCATGCTGATAGCTATTGTAGAATACCCCTGATCTGGATATATCTCCATTATGAAATCACGAGAGGCGGCTGCATTGCCGGTAGAATTGTCGCTCATGTTGAGATAGACATCTACTGGAACCAGATACCATTCGGTATTCCGAGAAGCCAGTGCGTTCCCGCTTACCATGGTCTCAGGAGGGAAGTAGATTATGGAGCAAGCCAGAGATCCGGCATCGTAGGGCAAGGTTGTAGTATCATATGTATCGTTATCAGCAGATAGGCCATAAGCTTCGGCTATACCTGCCATTCTCTCACTAAATGGTGGACAATTCCATTCCATATACTCTTGTCTGGCTTTGCCATAAATTGGATCTGCATATCTCTGTAGCGATTTGACTCCATAATCGCTCTGTGCGATCTGACCTAAGGCCATGCCTATTTCGGTGTTGTTGCCTTTCAGGACTATATGTCGCCACTCCACCCGGGAGTCATTATCTTTGGCTATAACGACCTCATCTTTCACAATGGCTGCATTCACTGGAGTCGGTATTGTCAATTCATAATTTTTGGTCAGGAGCGCCTCAGAAGAATCTACCGCAGAGGCAATAAAAAATGATACCAGAAATACCACCAATGCCACTATCATACATATTTTAGACATAGATGAGAGGCAGGCATTTAAATATATTAATTTCTTTCGCCTGAATTGGATGTAGTGCTCTGAATCATTTCACATTATTTTATAGAATTGGCATGTGCCGATGTAATTTTTATCCAGGCAATTGTCTCTACCATCATTGGTTCCGTCAGTGATAATATGCAATCGACTGCCGCAGAATGGATTGAGTTCACCGTTTTAAAAAAATTTTCTCACCGGCATGCATAAGAATTGGCCGAGAAGGCTTTTGCGATAAGGATAACGAACGATCGACGAGCTTTTCGCGAAGGTCGAGGCAAGAGTCCCGGCCTGACCGAGCAAGGCCGTACAAGCCGGTGAGAAGTGGCGGCTAACCAATGGAGTGGGCATCTATACGGAAGGTGTAACTCAAGTATTTTCAAAATCTCTCAGGCCAGAGTATTCTCTCTTTGCTTCTCTGCTTTATCATCTCTTCTGCCTCGAGCACGGTTATGCCGAATACCTCAGACAAGATTTCATGAGCGGCATGAAGCTTCAGATCTATCAAATCGTCATCGCATATTCGCGAGTCTTCGCGAGGCACAATGGGCTTTCTCCTCACTTTGCCATTGTTGCTCTGGACTTTTGCCATATAGAAGATACCTTTGATATTGAATTGATCTTTCTCTGCACTCATTTGATATAAATATAATGCCTATCAAACCGTTGAATCAATATGTCTGAGAAGTTCGTTATAACCGGTGGTGCGGGTTTTATAGGCTCCAACCTGGCCGAATACCTGTCTAAAGATAATGATGTGCTTGTCATCGATGATCTCTCCGCCGGCAAGATGGAAAACCTGGCAGGCCTGGATGTGAGATTCCTGAAAGGAAGCTTAAACGATCAGATGCTGCTAAAGGAGGCTTTTGAGGGGGCAGCTTGCGTCTTTCATCAGGCGGCTATAGCTTCGGTCAAGAAGAGTGTGGAAGATCCTGCGCGCACCAATGCCGTGGGCATAGATGGAACTCTTAATGTGCTGATCGCAGCCAGGGATGCTGGGGTGGGCCGCGTGGTGCAGGCCTCCTCGGCGGCAGTTTATGGCAGCTCACCGATGCTTCCCAAGAAGGAGGATATGCTGCCGCAGCCAATGTCTCCCTATGCCGTCTCCAAGCTTGCAGCCGAGCACTATGCCCGCGTCTTCCTGGAGCTGTACGGCCTGAAGACTGTATCCCTGCGCTATTTCAATGTCTTTGGCCCCAAGCAGGATCCCTCGTCCGAATACTCGGGTGTCATCTCCAGATTCATATCCGCTATCCTGAACGACATGCAGCCTGTGATCTATGGAGACGGGGAGCAGACTCGCGATTTCGTCTTTGTGAATGACGTAGTTTCAGCAAATATTCTCGCCAGCCGTGCACTGCCCGGAGTTTATAACATCGCCTGTGCAAAGAGCATCAGCTTGAATACCCTGGTAGCGGTGATCGGCAAGATCCTGGAAAAGCCGGTTGTTCCCAGATATGAATCTGCCCGTGCAGGAGACATCAAGCACTCTTTGGCAGATATAAACCGGGCGAAAGGCATGGGCTACATTCCCAAG
>JAQTYS010000338.1 GCA_028688175.1 Methanothrix sp.
GAAGTTAGCTGCAAGAGCTTACTCGGGGGAGATGTCACCGTCGATGCGAATATCGCGATAGATCTATAGGAATTGGAGTGTTTAGAGCTTCTTGGGGCCGTTTTTCGCATCATCTATATGCCAAGGATGATACTAGGCACATAAATCCCACACTTAGCCTCGAGTCTCGTTTTCTTAAATCCTGTTCTGACTGATATCTCATCAAGAAGGGGCTGGGCGTTTTTCCTCCTTCTCCGGCGTGAATTCTCAGCCCTGTCGGAGCAGGACCGCCTTGTGATAACCACATGCTATGAGATCAAGACAGTGTGCCTATCGAATGACGCGGTGGTTCGGAGAGCCTGCAAGAGCCATCATATACAGGTGAGCGGTCTACTAGGAGTGTTGAAATGTGCGAGAACTCATAGGCTCATATCACAGGACAAGCTGCGTGCGCTAATACATAGACTTGCTGATACTAGTTGCTACGTCAGTCCGGGCTTGATCCGCAAGTTCGAGGATGAATTTGGCCTGGATGAATCAGCTGGGTAGGAGCTTTGATCATCCCCTGAGGTGGAGGCGATGGGATAGCCTTGGCTTCGTCACCCTAACGGGCGGGGCAAGGTAAGGGAAAGAATAGCTCCGACAAGGATTCGGTACACATAGACGGATAGCCTCCGGTAGGCTAGTACTGGGATGGAGAGGAGGTATCCTTTGGATATTGTCCATTGGATTGAGCAAAACTTACCCATAACCAGCTGCACATCCGATGTTTTCATATATGATGACATGGAATCTCAGTCAGGGCAGTCACTGCCAGTGATATACAAGCCGTTTGATGCCAACCAGGCAAGTCATTGGCAGGACAGGGGTCAGATACTGGATTATCTCTGTGCTACTGACGGCAGAGAGAAGCGCCTGCTGGACTTCGGGCCAGGGGATGGATGGCCTTCACTGGGTATAGCACCATTTACCAAAGAGGTAATCGGCGTTGACGCTTCTATGAAACGGGTGGAAGTCTGTAGAGCCAATGCTGCCCGCCTAGGAACCACAAATGCTTACTTTGTGCATATACCCGCTGGGGAGGCGCTACCATTTGACGATGAATCCTTCGATGGAGTTGTGGCTGCAAGTTCTATTGAGCAGACTCCGGATCCTAAGGCGACCCTTCGGGAGATATATCGTGTCCTAAGGCCCCAAGGAAGACTTCGCATATGGTATGAAGCTCTTAACAGGTATGGTGGGGGACGAGAGCGGGAGATATGGCTTTCAGCAATTGGCCACTGCACATGTAGGTTGATTATCTATGTTCGGGACATTGCAGGGGAAAGGACTGAGCAGTACGGGCTCACTTTTAGAATGTCCCGGGAAGAGTTGGCTGCATCCCTGGCCCCCGGCAAATCTGAGCCTACCTATGGGGATCTTAGCATCAAAACGCTTGATAACCTGCGTTTGCAGATTGTAGACGTACGGAAGTGTGCCTTAAGGCATCCATCGGCAAAGACCCTTGCCACTTGGCTTGAGGAAGTGGGTTTCAGTGAGGTACTCCCAACACACGATGGAGGTACTTTCGCCAGAAGGCTTTATGATCACGTCCCCATAGACAGGCGCCCTAGTGATATCGATGGCCTAGATGCAGTGCTAGAGCCCCTTGTCGGCATTGCTGTTGAATTGGCTGCTCCCATAGGGCTAGATCCGATGATTACCGCGGTGAAGTAGGGGAGGGTTCGAACTATTTAGAGTCTATGGCCACTATCCCCGGCACGCTCCGTTCGGCCTATCGCTTTCTGTGCGAGAAATCCCGATACTTTGGTAGTCGTTGCAGCTGATCATGAGACAGATGCCCTTAGCATCGGCAAAGATTATGCCTTTGATCCAGTGCTTCTTCGGCAGAACAGGGCTTCCTCGGGTTGTATAGCCCGATTGCTCGACGAAGATCGGAGTAATGCAATTGAGATCATGGAGGAATATGCCGGGATCCGTCTGACCGATGATGGGGTGGCATTGATTCAGATTGTGGCAGATTCTACTCGTGCCGTCGGTACTATCTTTAACGACAGAATTGGGGTAATCTGGGGTTCTGGGAATCACAGTGGCGAAATGCTTCCCTTGAGTGCCCACGGGGCAGACGCCCATCTGTTTGCAGGGTTCTATGATAACACAGATATCCCAAAGAAGATTGCTGAGGCCGTGGGCCTCGACTTCTAGATTTAGCCATTGGTTGTCCATACAGGGTCGTCCCTACATGATGGGTTACTACCCGATTATAGGAGACCTCGCTCCTTCGTCTTCGGCGAGGTCTCCTTCTTGTGTGCCCAGCATGTCTGCTGAGCCGATGGGTTGAAAGAAACCCTGTCACCTAACTAGAAGACAATCCGTAGGCAAGGGCGCCGCTGGGAACGGTGGGGTCTGAAGGAAGTCGAAGGAAGAACATGGAACGTAGCGCAAGCAAACCGAGGATGGCCTGTTAGGTGGGTAACCTTGCGAGATATGGGAAAGCCCAGAAGCTAGACAACCTAAGGGGTTAGGACGGACGGATTCATGTTCAGGTAGGCAGACTTACCTGGGGAAGCCCTACACCATCCAAGTCGACTTGGTAAGCTCGAACAAGCCGAAAGGTAAGGGAGAGAAGAAGTGGTGTAGGGTGGCAGATGAGCCCGTAGTAGTTATGAACCCTTAGCCTGTGAAGGCTGGTAACAGACCGGAGGGTAAGACTAAGGGGACAGTGTTCATGCAGCACTGAGCTACTAGTGCCAAAAGCGCTAGCAGTTGCGAAGGGGCGAAAGCAAACTAAAGTGTACGACCGCGTAACAAACGAGCATGAGAGAAGACAACCAAGGCTGAAGTGCCAAGGGGAACGGG
>JAQTYS010000070.1 GCA_028688175.1 Methanothrix sp.
TCTTTTCACCTGGCGGTCTGCGCAAGGACTGGACGGACAACCATCGCAATTATATCGATAAGCTGGAGGCAGACGGCTATAAGCTGCGCTACAGCGGAGGTTTCGTTCCCGACATCAATCAGGTGATAATCAAGCGGGGAGGAATATTCACCTATCCTGCATTGAAGAAATCGCCCCAGGGGAAGCTAAGGTTGCTTTTTGAACTTCAGCCCATGGCCTTCATCATGGAGCAGGCCGGCGGCAGGGCTACAGACGGGAAAGAGGATATCCTTTCCCTCAAAGTGACTTCCGTCAATCAGAGGTCGCCCATCTACATCGGCTCGTCTGCGGAAGTGACGATGGCGGAGCAATTTCTCTCGCAATAATACATTTCAGAGGTGCAGCAATGATTTACGAGAATATGGATCAGCTAAAGAGCGGATGCGAATTCATTCTAGCCAATGACGGCAAAGATGTTCGTGTCTTGAACGAATCCAGGTTTAGGGAAAAGTTGATCGATGATTTAATCTACACAACCGTTTTCAGTCCCGACCCAGAAACATCACAAGCAGCGAGGTTTCTGATTCGCCGGGGAGCTGCAAGCTTAGGAATCATTTCTGCGTCGATCCAATCACTTTACGAAGCCATGGGGCAAAAGGAAATTAGCGGATTTACCGTTCCTGCAATCAATATCCGTGGCATTACCTACCATGTGGCGCAGGCAGTATTTCGCGCCGCTATCAAAGGGAACGTAGGGCCTGTTCTCTTTGAAATCGCCCGTTCGGAAATAGGTTATACAAATCAAAGGCCGCTGGAATACACCTGCGCCGTTACGGCGGCGGCAGTTAAATCCGGCTGGCGCGGCCCGATTTTCTTGCAGGGAGACCATTTTCAGATTAACGCCAAAAAGTTTGCGGCGGATGCAAAAAAGGAGACTTCGGCGGTTAAGGATTTAATCAGGGAAGCGATTGCATCCGGTTTTTATAATATCGACATCGATACGTCTACACTGGTTGATCTCTCGCAGCCCACAGTCAAAGATCAGCAAAGAAACAACTTTACGCTTGCAGCGCAGTTAACCGCTCTGATTCGTGATCTGGAGCCGGAAGGCATCACTGTTTCCGTAGGCGGGGAAATCGGCGAGGTTGGCGGCAAAAACAGCACTGTCAATGAATTGCAGGTTTTCATGGATGGTTATCTGGAAGAGCTTAAAAAGCGGGGCGAGGCTTTCAAAGGAATCAGCAAGATCAGTGTGCAGACCGGGACAACACACGGCGGTGTGCCTCTGGCCGACGGCAGCGTTGCCAAAGTCAAAATTGATTTTGATGTGCTGGAGAAACTGTCGGAAAATGCCCGCGAGCAATATGGTTTGTCCGGAGCCGTTCAGCACGGCGCTTCAACACTTCCTAATGAGGCGTTTGACCGTTTTCCTGCCACAGGGACTGCCGAGATTCATCTTGCTACCGGATTTCAGAATATAATCTACGACAGCAAAGGCTTCCCAGCAGAGCTGCGGGCAAGAATTTATGATTATCTGAGAGCCGAAATGTCAAACGAACGGAAAGAAAAGGACACGCAGGAGCAGTTCATCTATAAAACCCGCAAGAAGGGATTCGGGCCGTTCAAAATGGAGCTGTGGCACCTGCCTATGGATGTCCGCGACGAAATCTGCGCCGAGCTGGAGAAGCAATTCGCCTTTTTATTTGATAAGCTCAAAGTCAACGGCACCAAGGCGGTCCTGGATCAATTCATCAAGCCGGTTGATGTGCCGCAGAAAATGCCTACGGCGCTGAAAGGATAAAGCGATAGGAGAGGTTGCCAAGAAGCTCAATCCCTATGGAGCCGGGCAGGACCTTTTGGCTAACGCCTTCACTGGCAACATTCGCGGCATGGGACCGGGCATGGCAGAGATGGAGATCAATGAGCGCACGGCCCCTTCGAGCCGCAAAGACTGCCCATGGAGAACATGGAGCACACCACTCTGCTATATGTCATGAAGATGCTGGCGGACAGGTTTGTGAAGGCGGAGTAGCTGCCCCACGCATGAGCCACCATGCGTAAAGTAAAATCGAGATGCGAAAAAGTTCCAGTATTTAACCGAATAGAAATAAGAAATAAGAAATCCAAACCGCCCTGCGCATGAGCCACCATGCGCAGGGCAGAAATGGGGTTTGAACACATGACGAGTGCTAACCAGATAAATAAAACTTCGCATGATAGCCCAAATGGAAAATCATTTGAGCTTACAGTCAAATCTGATTCAAAGGGGATCTCAGTAAACCTTTGGATTTCTCACAGATGGAAAATGTGGGCTGCTGGATTTGTTGTTAGTACAATCCTGATGCCAATATTTATTCATTTTATTTAAGTAGATACCTATATTTTTTTATAATTGTATAATACGCTTATGTTCGATTCAATTGAAGTGAAAAAAGCTATTCCTTTGAGGATTCGCATCATTTCGGGGAGGAAATGGCTGGATTATGAGCGACTAGAAAGGAACAGGTGACCTATACTACTTGCTTACAGGGCCACTTCCGCGGACCCATAGTGGAAAGGAAATGGAAATGTTCCTGCTTGGTCCATAACCACTTAGAGCATGTGGCCTTTCGACCAGAAAGGCAGAGGTGTCTAGAAATCACCGATTACATGAGAGTGCACAGCCTCACCGAGCCGCAAAGATCGCCTATGGAGGACATAAAATACACCTAACCATTTCATTCTCTTTTTCCAATAGCTTACCTGCAGCTTTTATAGTTTGGAGGCTAATGCAGTTAAGAATGTGATTATTGCCGGAAGCTGATCGCAATATGCCAGAGAACCAGGCTGCAAAAGAGACAAAAGAAGCTGAGACCAAGCCAGCTCAAAAGCCCGCCGAGAAAGAAGAGGCCACCCCGACAAAGCCAAAAACGCGTCGCCGCCTCAAGGTGGCCCATCCCGAGCGCTGCATCGGCTGCGACAGCTGCATGTTCGCTTGCAGCCGCATCCGCACCGGCACGGTCTCCCTGCAAAACAGCGCCATCAAGGTGCAGACACAGGGCGGCATTGAGGGCGATTTTCGGGTGGTCGTCTGCCGGGCCTGTCAGGACCCACCCTGCGCCAAAGCCTGCACCACGGGAGCCATGGAGAGGAGGCCAAACGGCAGTGTGGTCTTTCACAAGGATCGTTGCATCGGTTGCGGCAGCTGCGAAAAGGCCTGCCTGGTAGGCGCGGTAACCCTGAACAAAGATAAAAAGCCGATCAAATGCATTCACTGTGGGGCCTGCGTGGACTTCTGCCCGCACGGCGTTCTCCAATTAGAGGAGATCCCTGCCTCGAGAGGATAAAATGCTGCGAAAAGTTCTCTACATTGATCTTTCAAAAGAAGAATCATGGGTCGAAGAGAAGCAGGAGCTCTTTGAGAATTGGATGGGCGGGACGGGCGTGGGAATTTCGCTCCTTCAGGAGGAGTGCCCCCCAGGCACAGATCCTCTCTCGCCCCGCGCACCGGTAATCCTCTCCATTGGCCCGCTCAACGGCATCTTTCCCGTGGCCACCAAGACGGTAGCCACCTTCAAATCTCCCCTTACCGGTGAATTAGGCGAATCTTATGCAGGAGGCAGGCTCTCTTTAGCCCTGAGGTTTGCCGGGCATGAGGCAGTGGTCATCCGCGGCCAGGCATCGCAGCCTTCTTACATCTCCATTAACGATTCAGAGGTTAAGATCAAAGACGCCACATCCATCTGGGGGATAGATGCTCAGACCACAGGAGTCATCCTGCGCGATCGCGAGAGTGGCGTGGGCAAAAGAAGCATCATTCGCATCGGCCCGGCGGGCGAGGCCAGGGTAAGATACGCGGGTGTGGTAGTGGACACCTACCGCCACTTCGGGCGACTGGGCCTTGGCGCCGTTTTCGGCTCCAAGAGACTCAAGGCCATGGTAATCTCGGGAACGGAAACAATAGATGTCCCGGATGTCAAGCGTTACAAAGAAATCTACAATAGGCTCTACAAGACCACAGTGCAGACGGATGTCATGGAGAAGTACCATGATATCGGAACTTCTGTAAACATCGCTACCTTGAATTGGCTGAAGGGTCTGCCCACCAAAAATTTCCTGCTCTCCAGCTTTCCAGATGGCGAAAAGATCAGCGGAGAAGTGTTTGCCAATAATCAGCTTATTCGCAGACTCTCTTGCGCCGGCTGCCCCATCGGTTGTGTGCATATTGCCTCTCTGAAGACGGCCTTTTCCAAACATCACGAATTCGAGGTAAGAAAGGTCTCCTATGATTACGAGCCCATCTACTCCCTGGGCTCAAACCTGGGTGTCGGCTCAGCTGAGGGTGTCTTGCAGCTGATTGATGTCTGTGAAAGGCAGGGACTCGATGTCATGTCTGCGGGAGTTATCCTCTCCTGGGCCACCGAGGCTCTGGAAAAGGGATTGATCACGAGCAAAGAGACCAAGGATGTCAAGTTGCAATGGAACAATGTGGAAGGCTATACAAAAGCTTTAGAGAACATAGTCAAAGCCCCCAATGAGTTCTATGCCGCCCTGGCCCAGGGCGCAGACTATGCTGCGCAAAAGTACGGTGGGATGGAATATGCCATGACATTAGGAGGAAATGAGGTCTCCGGCTACCATACCGGCCCCGCTTCCATCGTAGGCCAACTGGTGGGCGTGCGCCACTCTCATCTGGATAACGCCGGGTACGCCGTCGACCAGAAGGCGATCAAAAAGCAGATGGACGCCGAGATGATGGTCGATGAGATTATCAAAGAGGACAATTCACGAGGCGTCTTCAACTCCCTGGTTGGCTGTCTGTTTGCCCGCGGAGTCTACACCGAGGAGAATATCATCGACTCTTTGGGAGCGGTGGGCATCTGTAAGACAAAGGAAGATCTCCAAGAGCTGGGCAGAAGAATCTTTGAGGAGAAGTATAAATTCAAAGTGCAGGAGGGATTCGATCTCACCCACGCCCGCGTTCCCAAAAGATTCTATGAGACGATCTCTGCTGCGGGAGTGGTGGCGCCCGAGACGGTGGAAGAGATGCTCAAGATCTATCGAAAGAAGAGAGGCTGGAGCTAAACATAATTAGATCTAGATTCAGCCATTCTTTTTTTCACAAAAGATGCAGACCTTTGTCTCGTCATCCATGCGAGTATACCTCGTAATCTCCTTTGCCCTTTATTCTTTAGGACGGGGTTTTGCCTGTTTCCTCTTTTTTGGGGAAGGCCTCGCTCTTGCGGCAGAATTCGTCTCCGCCGACTTCTCTTCCGGGTCATTTTCCGCCATGTCCGTCCTGCGCTCCCCGATCATGCCCCTTCTGGCCATCCTCTCCTTGATCATCCTCCGGACCTCGCCCTCTCCCACCGAGAAGACCTCTCCGAGCAACTCCATGGCTACATCCAGCTCCCGACCCACCTGCGGGTCGCTGGACGCACACCGGCCAGCCAGATCGCTAAGATGATCCAGGGGCTTATCTACCAGCTCCGAGGAGTATTTGTCAGGCTCTTCCCGGTAGATTTTAAGCATGCCAAAGACGTAAGGATAAAGGGGCGTTTCGGGACTGATCCGGTAGAAGGTGTTAGTCTTCTTCTTGGCTTCATCACGAGGAGAGGGAAGTATTCGACGCTCCATGGAGACGATCCCCAGGCGCTCCAACTTGTCCAGCTTGTTCATGAGAGTGGTCTGGTTCCAAAAGGGGCCACCCCCAGTGGGTCCATTGTCCCGCCAGATCTGATTAAGCTGTACGTACCCCCCCTTTCGCTTGAGGTAAATCAGGAGAGAAGCCAGAGGAGCTTGATCGCGCTGCAGGGCGGAATAACGGATGAACTCATCCAACATGCAAGTGTGTTTGGGCGAATATACTCCATATTCCTTTCGGCTACTACTTGCCGAGGCAGAATTGTGAAACAAAGGCTTGGATCTCATGCGCAGCCGGCACGCATGCGGGACCATGCACTTTTTATCAAATTCCAACGATAAGTTAGCAGAGGCTTTGGCTGCTTGGAAGTCATTGATAGAGCCGGAATGTATTCATCAGATTCCTGATCCACTACCACTGCTTTTCAGCACACCATATACACGCTCCACCACCTCGCGAACATCGAAACGCTCTTCTGCCATGATTCGGCTGGCCCGGCCCATTCTCTCTATCAGCTCGGGCTGAAGAATGAACCGCTCCATCGCATCCGCCAGCGCACCGGGATTGCGCACCGGGACCAGGAAACCATTCTTGCCATCGATTACCGTTTCGCGACAGCCGGGCGCGTCTGTGGTTATGATGGGACGCGCCATGGCCATCGCCTCCTGGGTGATACGTGGCACTCCCTCCCGGTAGTAGGAAGGAAATACAAAGACGCTGGTCTGCGCCAGCCAGGGGCGCACATCGGGAACATATCCCGGCCATTCAAGGGTCCCATCCACGGTCCACTCATCAATCTCGCGCCGGGATAGCGCACCGGGATTGGTATCCAAACCGCCCAGCAGAATGAATCGCGTGTCAGGATGCCTTTGCCTGATCAGCTTGGCAGCCTTGGCATACTCCGCTATGCCCTTCTCTCGCAAGAGACGCGCTGCCAGCAGGAATGTAACGGGCCCTGTGACGGCAGGCGCAGCAGGCCACTCACAAAGGTCCACTCCAATTCCGCCCAGGAGGATGGCCTTATGAGATGAAAGGATGCGGCGATCCAAGAACTGTGCGAGGTCATCTCCATTCAGAAAGAAAACGCGTTCCGCTCGGCGCAGGGCAATAGCGGAGAGCAGGAAGACAACAGCCCTCAGTATCTTCCGCTTGAGACGATCTGCGCCCTGTGTTGGAGTAAAGACATAACCCAACCCCTCAATCGTGGCAAATCGAAGCGGCACCCATGTCAGCCAGGCGGCCAGCGTCCCGTAGATTGCCGGCTTGAAGGCGAAGGCCAGGGTGATATCAGGCTTTCGTTGGCGGAAAAGCATGACCAAACGGAGCATATCAGCAATGTCTCGAAGGGGGTTCATGCCCGATCTGGATAGCGAGTAGTCCACAGGATTTGCGCCCAGAAGGCGTACCGCCGCGCGCGTGGATTCATCATAGTCCGGAGCAAGAGCTGAGACCTCATGGCCCCTGGCAATCAGAAAAGAGATTAGCGGGCCGCGAAAGTTGAGGAGCGAAGATGCCTGGTTGCCTATTATGCAAATGCAAAGACGCGACGTTCTCTCTTCTGCCAAAATATCCCCCATTAAATAATAACATATAGAGCGAAAGCAGCCTCAATTCCATACAGGAAAAGCACAACATCCCTCTCGTAAACCTTCCGCTTCACTCTCTTAAGCACGGCAATCGCCAGATGGGTCAGGTGATATAAACCATGGCAAGGCAGATCCAGGCTCCCATCCCCATTCACCCTGGCGAACGCCTCAAAATGAAATTTGCAGCGAAGCTGGAGGAAAAAGTCCACTGCATACGGCACAAAGAGGATCACGGCAATCTTTTCCATATCCCCAAGTATCGCCACACATGCAGCCAGAGCTCCGACGGAATATGTCATTGTATCGCCGGGAAACACTTTTGCAGGATACCAGTTGAAGTAAAGGAAGGCCAGAAGTGCCCCCACCATACATAAGGCCAGCATCATTGCATCCGGCTTTCCGCCAATAAAGGCCACGTAAGAGAGCGTTGATAGGATTATAACACCCATGCCGGCTTCCAGGCCATTGTACCCCGCCACCATGTTAAAAGAATTCGAGGCTCCTATTATTCCCACAGGTACTATTAGCAGAGGATAGATAACGCCCCAATCGATGGTGCCAGCGATCGGCAGACTCATTGTGGAATTGCCGGCATTGATCACCATCAGGGGCAGGGCGGCAAAAAAGGTGAGGACGAACTTTTGCCATTGCGCAAGACCAATCTTCCAGCCAGATATGTCGTCAATTATGCCGATAATGCAAGTCATGAGCACGGTGCAGATCACCGCCAGAATAGAGACATATTTTGACGAGCCGAAATAAAAAGTCATAATGCCGAGATAGCCCAGTATCCCCAGCACAAAGCCGAAGACGACGCAGATCCCACCCATCTCTGGAACTCGGGGTTTTCCCAGCTTGTTCATGTCCAAACCCACCAGGCAAAATTCAGGAGATTTGTGAATCCACTTCTTGACAATTATCCATGTGGTCATGAAGCTAATCAGCAGGCTCAACGAAATTACAGGCAGCATGGCATCATGGTTTCGATTGGTGCCACAAGATATATAGATTGATCCATATTCCTTATCATGAGTGCCCATCAAGGAAGCGGATACTAGATGCATAAGTCCAATAAATCGAGCAATTGATAGCTTTGCATCAATCATGGCAGCCAGGCCAAATTTGCTCTTGTTCCTTGCGTTCATAATGATTGTATTCATCAAGTCACTCATATCTCTGAAGTTTCAGTCTCCGTGGATCTTTCAGGACGAGACAGTATATGCCAAGATGGCTGAAAATATATTGAACCAGGATTATATCACACTACCTATATTATATCCACTTTCCATATCATTCGCAAACATTTTCTCATCGGATAAATTAACGAGTTATCATATCATGCTGCTGATTACTACCATTATAAATTCATCGATATTGTTTCCATCATATTTTATTATGCGTCATTATGCCAACAGGAATTACGCACTCCAGGGATCTATTGCCATTACAGTATTGCCATGCCTGACTCTCTACAACTTCACTCTGATGTGCGAAAATCTACTCATGCCTTTATTCATCTTCAGCATCTGGTTTGTGCATGAAGCTTACCGGACAGCAGCAAGATTATGGATTGCAGTAGCCGTATTATCGGTCATATTGCTTTTTTTTACCAAGCATAGCGGCTTCGCCATGATATTTGGTTTAGGTGCCTCTGTTATCTACTACATAATCTCCGATCAGAATTATGATCTGTTGCATTTGAGGTCAAAGAGATCAATTCTATCTAAATCTCAACTCCTTTTTGCATTATTTCTTGCCATTGCATCTTTGCTGGTCTGCAAGACTATTATGGATAATCCAATATTAGGAAGTTATATAGAAAGGGAGCTATATAATTCAGAGATATATATAATTAGATTTGCAGACATATTTATTAATATTAGCTCTCTACGTGAGTTCCTTTTGCTTCTCCTGCATGAGCTGGAGTACCTAATGATCACCTCTTATTTTGCTGTTTTTCTTATTGCGACGATATTTATCTTTTATGTATTGAATATATTCAGAGGTTTTTCCCTGAATATCATAGATTATGAGAATTTAGCAGAGCTCAAAAGAGACAAATCTCTGAAATCATCAATAATCTATTTCTTATTCTCCGGCATGGCTTTGGTCATTGCAGTGGTCCTCTTCATGTATCAGATGATGCAAAGTCTCCCCGAAGGCTATTCGCTTCTCTATTTATGCAACCGAGACGATTTTCAGCTCATGGGGCGGTACATCGATCCACTCGTTCCGGCAATATTCCTGTTTGGCCTCATAGGTTTGAATCGTATAAGTGGGCAAAGAATAGAGAAACGATTCAAAGCGCTTCTTGCATTCATAATAACATATCTAGCCACAAGCAGCCTGTATTCCTTAACCTTTCCTTTCACTGCGAATAAAGAAGTATTTCCAATACTCTATTTGAAGTATCTGGAATCGGTGATGCCCACCTGGGCATTGGTTCCTGTTATCATGCCCACATTCTTATTAGGATTGTATTTATCCCTCTACACTCGAAGATACCGACCAATCCTATTAGTGATGGTTATTTTATTCTCACTGACAATATCGGCATATACGATACCACAAGAGCTGGCTGCCTCGAACGGATTCCAGGACCAAAATCAAATCGGATCATACCTGGAGGAATTCTCAAACGACAGCTCGCTAATACTCATGGACCTGGAAGATGATATGAGAGACCGGGTCATGTTGCCTTTCACTAAATTCTGGGCCAGAGGAAAGATAGTTACCCATTACAGCGCAAAAGATCCATCCGGCGTATATTCCGATTATGCCAGGAATGTAAGCTATATAATATCCTCTAAGATATTGCCTTATCAGCCTATTGCATTCTCTACGAAAGGTTTTCGATTATACAAACCGATAAATATTATGGATAACGCATCCCTGTATGGCATCGATAAGACCGATGGCTGGCATTACATGGAACTTTGGAACGGCCTGCCTGCCAATTGGATGAAGAGCAATGCAACTCTTACCATATATTCGGATCGAGATCTTCAGGCGACCCTAAGCTTCAATGCGCTGAGCTTCTACACAAGCAGAACGCTTCAAGTATTCTACAACGATACCCTCGTAACTCAGGCTACGTTGCCCACTAATTTCATAACAGTGCAAATACCCATTGATCTCAAACATGGAAAGAACCAGGTACGCTTCAATGTGCCGGAAGGCTGTAGCAGGCCTCTGGATATTGGAGAGCTTAACAACAGCGACGACCGGTGTCTCAGTGTGGGCATCCAGAACCTGACCATATACGAAAGGAAAGATAATATCATTTCAAGCGAAGAGCAATCATACCCAGAATTTGCATCCGGCTGGCATGGTGCAGAGAACTGGAACGCAATCACTACCCGTTGGATGGAGGCAGACGCAGCAGTCACAGTATTTTCCGAGGTGAGCCGTGACGCGGTATTGATATTTCAGGCCCAGAGCTTTGTCCGGCCCAGATCTCTGGAGATATCTTCTGATGCACTTCCCAATGCCAAGTTTACCGTCACTACAAATTTTGAAAATATTACAGAGCCGATTCACCTGATAAAAGGACTAAATCTAATAAGATTCCATGTACCGGAAGGCTGCGAAAAGCCTTGCGATATCCCGGAGCTTGACAGTCCTGATTGCCGATGTCTGAGCGTGGCGGTCCAGAACCTAAATATAACATACTCAAAGCATTTTTAATCCACCTCATCATCACCATAGTCCATGCAAGCGATCATTCTCGCTGCGGGCGAAGGAAGCCGCATGCGCCCATTGACTGCCAATCTGCCCAAGGTAATGCTGCCTGTGGCAGGCAAGCCATTGCTCGAGCACATCATCCTGCGAGTTGCCAGGGCAGGTACGGACCGCTTCGTCCTGGTGGTGGGATATGGGGCGAAGAGCGTGCGCTCATACTTCGAAGACGGCAGCCGCCTGGGCCTGAAGATAGATTATGCCGACCAGGATAAGCAGCTGGGCACCGGCCACGCCCTCATGGCCGCCCAGGAAAAGGCTGAGGATAGATTTCTGGTCTTGAATGGTGATGTGCTGCCCGATGAGGCATCCCTACGGGATATGGCCCGCGGCAGTACAGCCGTCTCGGCCATCGAGGTCGATGATCCCAGGAGATATGGTGTATTTCTGGCGGAAGGGGATATATTCAAATCAGTAGTGGAGAAAAGCGCCAATCCGCCCTCCAATTTGGCCAATGCCGGCATCTACTTTTTTAAGAGAAGCATCTTTGCAGCAATGCGATCGAC
>JAQTYS010000339.1 GCA_028688175.1 Methanothrix sp.
AGGTAGAGGAACAGGTTCTCTTGTTGCAGGGGTGGTATGCCTCTTATTGACGCTATTGGTAGGTGCGTTGGAAGTTTTGCCGCCTCTCGGAATTGAACTCAGCGTAGTCACCTGGGCAAGCTCCCTGCTTAATCGGTTCTTCTCCTTTACCGTTTCCCCAGCACCCTTTTCTCTGATCCCACTTGCTGTATTGCTTGGCCTCTGGACCATCATGATTTTTACCTTCAGAGTTAAAAATCGCTTTCTCTATGTATTGATCCCTCTTACTGGAATCATGGCCTATACACTCTATTCCCTCAGCCATCTTATGCAGGGAAGTACTCGCCCTATCCTGATACGATCCATCCCTGAAGATCTTCGTAGTGCGTCTTTCCGTGTGGTGCTTATCTTTTTTGCCGAAATGGCTCTCTTTGTCATCCTCACCTTGATCGGGGACGGAATGAAACGGTACAAGACAGCCAGAGTAGAGATGGGCAAGGTTAAAAAAGAGAAGCGAGAAAGGAAGAAAGGACACAGATCCAACGACCAGGAATCTCCTGAGGACGAAGAGGAAATCATTACCCTCAGCAAGAAACCCGTTGAAGCAGAAGAGGTTCTTGAAGGGGCAAGCTTCGCAGACCAGCAGGTTGCTTTTCCTCACATAGCTGAGGTTCCTTCGCTGGAGAGTTTGTCAAGAAAGCATACCCCGAGTGACCGAAAAACACCGCAGGATGATACAATCGCGGTGAAGGAGATGCAGGTAGGAAAGGTAAGTATTGGAGCGTTGCATACACTTGGGGAAGAGCGAAAACGAAATAATGGATTAACCTACCTGGAGAGAAAACAGAGAGAACTGGAAGCTCAGAAAAAAGAGGCTGAAGCACATCCTTCGCCAAAAAAAGACGAGAAACCGAATAAAGAGCCAGTTCAGCTCTCTGGGTTCCTGCAGGGTGCATTGGAAGCGGTAGGGAAGGCACCCAGAAAGAACAATGCACGAAGGAATGAACCCCAAGGCAGGGTAAAGAGCATGCTTGCTCAAGCCGTGGAGGAGCAACAAGGAAAGAGGGAAGAACCTCCTACCAAGCCCTCTCAGCATATGAATATCAGGGAGCGTATTCTCTCAGTACAGTATGAGCCAAGAGAAAAAGAGGAGCGCCCCTCCAATCGGGAAGTAGCTGATCCCTTCTTCCGTCCCAATCAACCAAAGACAGAATCGCCACTTCCTGTCACTCCCAAATCTGAGATTACTCCTGAACCTGGTTTTGCGCCCAAGAGTACTGCTCAGCCAACTGGTGGTGGTGAGCTGGTAGGAGAAGCGGTCCAGACAGAGAGCAAGGAGCATGAAGAAGATCCTCTGGAGAGTGCCAGCGGGGTGGGTGGGCTCTCTTCCAGAAGTGAAGGGAGTGCCCTCATCAACCGTAAGCGAATCACGTATCAGTATCCTGATGAGTCCATCCTGGTTACCTATCCACAGATTGGTGATGTGGTCGATGAACAGACGGTCAACCAGGGTAAGCTCCTGGTTGCAACACTGGAACAGTTCAATATAAATGCAGAATTGACCAATATTGTACGTGGTCCCACGGTCACCATGTTTGAGTTGCTTCCTGCTCCTGGGGTGCGGGTCAATTCAATCGTGAACCTTTCTGACAACATTGCCCTCGCACTCGCTGCCACCCAGGTCCGTATCGTGGCACCCATCCCTGGGAAATCTGCTGTAGGTGTTGAGATTCCCAATCTTAAGCGGGACATTATAGGATTCCGCGAAATGCTCCCCTCCTTGACTGCTTCATTGGGTATTCCCATGGTCTTGGGACGTAGCCTGATGGGAGACCCCGTGGTTGTCGATGTGATCAAGGCACCACATCTCCTGATCGCCGGTAGTACCGGAAGTGGTAAGAGTGTATGTGTGAACTCCTTGATATGTTCGGTTCTATTCAGGCGTAGTCCAAAGCAGGTAAGGATGATCCTCGTCGATCCAAAAATTGTAGAGTTGAATATTTATAATGGGATTCCCCACCTGCTCACTCCCGTCATCACTGATGCGAAAAAGACCCTGAAGGCACTTGATTTCTGTCTCTATGAGATGGACAGAAGATACAAACTACTGCAAGCATTAAGTGTCAGGAATATCATCGGGTACAACGAGAAGATTGAGACGAGCCGTCTCGCTCGAGAGAAACTTCCCTATATCCTGGTGGTTATCGATGAATTTGCAGATTTGATGCATCTTGTTGGCAAGGATATGGAGAGCAAGGTCAGTCGTCTTGCTGCCATGAGCCGTGCGGTGGGTATCCACTTGGTCTTGGCTACCCAGCGTCCTTCTGTTGATGTCATCACCGGCGTGATCAAGAACAATATTCCCACCCGTATTGCCTTTGCTGTTACCAGCTCAACCGATAGTCGAATCATCCTTGATGAACCTGGTGCAGATAAGCTGCTTGGAAAGGGTGACATGTTGTATATGTCCAGCAGCAGTCCTGCAACTGAACGGATACAGGGCTCCTTCCTCAGTGACAATGAAGTGGAACAGGTTGTTGCCTTTGTGAGTTCGCAAGGTGAGCCTGAATATATCGACGAGTCATTCTTTGAGGACGATGAGCCGAAGGCAAGTGAGAGCAGTGATGATGATGGTGCTGATTCAAACGATGATGAGGAGTTGATGGACAGAGCCCTTGCGATTGTCGTTGAACGCAAGTGTGCTTCAGCCTCCTACCTGCAGCGGCGTTTGAAGATAGGGTACAACCGCGCTGCCCGTATGGTTGAGCAGATGGAAGAGCTGGGCTATGTTGGCCCCCCCAATGGGAGCAAACCCCGCGAATTGATCAAGTACCCCTAGGAGAAGAGAACCAAA
>JAQTYS010000071.1 GCA_028688175.1 Methanothrix sp.
TAGGGCTCAAAGTCCTCAATCCAGGGCCAGGTTACATTGATGTTCCACCAGGCTTTGGCCAGGGTGGGACCATCTTTTGAATAGGGATTCTTCCGGACGTTGAGGGTTATGATATTTATGCCTGGATCTTTTTGCGCTAGCAGGGAAAGCTGATCAGTCTGAGCATTTAGAGCATGCTCGCACTCTCGGCAGAGGGGATTTTCAATGTTGGTGATATGCAAAAGGACGGCCTCGCCCCGAAAGTCGCTAAGATCTATGTTTTTGCCATTCTGGTCTACTGCCTGAAAGTTGGGTGCCATAGCCTCGGAAGATAAGCCGGAGTAGGCGCACAAGAATAAGACAGAACAAAGGACGATAAAAAATGAGACTGACCCTGATATCAGGGATTTTATACATTTTATTGACATAGAATTAAGGATTCCAGTCAGCGGAGTTTTCATCATATTGGACTATGGCATCCTCCACATAATTCTTGATCCAATCATCGCCTGTAATATCCTCTGTGCTATGCCAGACCGGCACAACTTCGCCTTCCGAATTGGGGGCCAGAGACACAATTACGGTCATTGGCACATACATGACGCCGCCATTAGGATCATAAGCCTGCAAAGCCTCCTCGGATCTGGCATCGCTTCCATCGCCCATTATCTCGAAAAAGGTGATCTGACCGTTGAATTCTTCGGTAATATTTTGAATGGCCAGGGTCTGAGGCGCACAATAACTGCATGATTTGTGCACATAAATAAGCACGGGCTTGGCTTTTAAAGCGTCCAAAACCCAAGATGGATGATTTACATCGCCGCCGGCGCCGGGGGACTGGTCAGGATAGGCTGTCCACCAGTCATCATTTCCGGATCCCACAGATGAAACGGCTCCCATGGCGCTAATACTGGATGCCAGAAGGAAGATCGCAATCAAAGATGATATCTTCGTGATTATGTCCATTGAAATACACTCTCCACGACTGTTAATTCTCTGTTCCACACTCATTCCCAATGACTGTGGCATCGACATTATTGGATATAAGTCTTTCGATTTTATGGTTTATATAGCCTAACATAAAAAATTTATTGGCCTAACTCTCTTCGGACCAACTATATTCCCTGGAGATTATGTGTTGACAATTGTTATTTTTGATCCGCTTGTTTGGTAAATTTAATTATCAAATTTATTATATCCAATTAAAGACAGATGTCGTAGTTTTGCTTAACAATCTGACGGGAAAATCTTATATATCGAAATAACTGGATATGGTCTTAAAATGATTCCTGTGAAATGCGAAATTTGCAATAGAGAAGTAGAGTCCCTCTTCATAGTCAGTCATAAAGATAGAGGAAGAATTAGGATCTGCGAAGGGTGTTTGAAGAATCAAGCTCATAATCTCCTCTCAAAAAAAAGCTGCGATTGCTGCTGAAGCGAGGATCAATCCATGGCATGTATACCAAAAGAGGCTGTGGGCAGGATGGCACGGCTGATCGGAGATGCCGATAAGGCTCTGTGCAAGGTCAATAAGCTGCGCTCCATCACCAGCAAGCTGGATGAGAAGGATATAGAAGCTGAAGCGGAGATTTTTAAGGCCATGGCCGATCCCTGCCGCCTTAAGATCCTATCGCTTCTGCGGGAGGGTGAGCTATGCGTCTGCGAGATCATGGTTGGCGTAGACCGACCACAGTCCAGCACATCTCACCACCTCTCCATACTCAAGGATGCCGGGCTCATCAAAGAACGTAAGGACGGAAGGTGGTCTCGGTACCGGCTGTCCGAAGGCGCTGTAATAGAACTGCTCAATTTAGTGAAGCTGATCGAGAGAAGCTAATGTCTGAAAGAGGCAACCACAAATGACAAAATTCAAGACTATTGGAATTTTTATTATTTCCTTGATAGCTTTTGCGCCATTGGCGGACGGAGGCTGCAGTTGCAGTGGGGGCAACTGGGACCCCAGTGCTTTTCTGAACTCAGAGGATGGGACAGGCCATTCACAGCAGCACGGCAGCGCCGGTGATAGCGAGGCGGGAAATTCAGGGAGCGACACACAAGAGCCAGTGGATCGAGTGGCATCCTTTCCCAATGGTGGGCTATTCAAGGCCATGAAGAGCGTTTCCAGCTCAGATGTGATAATTGACGTGTCTAATGAAAACAGCTATTTAGTGTCCCATATTAAGAATGCCATTCATATTCCCAGCAAGGAGCTCCTTAACAGTGCTGGCAGCCTCAAGACTGAGGAGGAGCTTGCCAAGGTCCTGGGCGATGCCGGTCTATCCAGAGACGACTCAGTAGTCCTTTACACTGGCAAAGAGAGCTCTGGTGAGGCTGAATTTGCCTTCCTGGTGCTGCGCTATCTGGGACAGAAGGATGTGAGGCTCCTGGATGGAAGCCTGGCCGAATGGAAGGCTGCCGGCTTGCCGGACGAGGCTTTTGAGACGGTGCGGCCAGGATCTGAATACAAGCCTTCGCTCAGGTCGGATGTAATCGCGAAATTCCAGTATGTGAAGTCAGGCGAGGCCCAGATCATAGACGTCCGGCCGTTCGTGGAGTTTGGCAAAGGCCGCATACCCGGCTCTATCGCACTGGACCCGTCCAATGTGATCAAAGGAGATAAGCTCAAGACCGCCACGGATCTGAGTACCGTCTTTAGCAGGCTGGACAAAGAAAAGCCGATTGTAGTCTATTCCGATGATTACAGCCGGTCTGCTCTGGCCACGTTTGCTCTGCAGCTCATGGGATATAAGGCCAGCATTTATACCTGGGAAGACTGGAAGGCCCACGAAGCTTCAAAGGGGAATGCAGAGGCTGCACAGGTGCAGGCAGAGGCCGGGAAAGCTCCCGCCGCTGGGGATGATGCCGTGTCGAAGTACACAAAGCTGGGCACGACGTGATTTTTTAAATTTTAAAATTCTAAATCTGTCAATGGAGGGAAGATCAAATGTCAAACAGTGTCAGCAAGGGCCTGGATTTCCTATCTCGATACCTCACGATCTGGATCTTTGTAGCCATGTTTCTGGGCGTGGCCGTGGGCTACTATGCGCCTGAAATTACCCGGTTCATCATAAGCTTGCAGATCGGCACAACCTCAATTCCTATCGCCATCGGGCTAATTCTGATGATGTATCCGCCCCTGGCCAAGGTGAAGTATGAAGAGCTGGGAAGGGTCTTTCAAGACAGAAAGGTCCTCGGCCTTTCCCTGGTACAAAATTGGATCATCGGCCCCATTCTGATGTTCTCACTGGCGGTAATCTTTCTGAGAGATTATCCTCATCTCATGTACGGCATAATTCTTATCGGCCTTGCCCGCTGCATCGCCATGGTCATCGTCTGGAATGAGCTGGCCTGCGGCTGCACCGAGTACTGCGCCGCCCTGGTGGGCCTCAACTCCATCTTTCAGGTGCTGTTTTATTCGGTTTACGCCTATGTCTTCATCACAGTGCTGCCCGCTGCCCTGGGAATAGCTGAGGGAACCATGGTTGATGTAACCATCTCCCAGATTGCCCAGAGTGTCTTCATCTATCTGGGCATACCCTTCCTGGCGGGCATAATCACCAGGTTCAGCCTGATCAAAGCCCGAGGAAAGGACTGGTACGAGAGAGATTTCATACCAAAAATCTCGCCCCTGACACTCGTCGCTCTGCTCTTTACCATTGTGGTGATGTTCTCACTAAAAGGCGACTACATTGTAGAGCTTCCCCTGGATGTGGTGCGGGTGGCTATCCCTCTTGCTGTCTATTTCCTGGTCATGTTCTTTGTCAGTTTCTTCATGGCTTACAAGCTGGGGGTAAATTATGAGAACACCGCCGCTCTATCGTTTACAGCGGCCAGCAACAACTTCGAGCTGGCCATTGCCGTGGCGGTGGGCGTATTTGGCATCGCCTCTCAGGAGGCATTTGCTGCCGTCATCGGGCCGCTCATTGAGGTTCCCATGCTGATCATGCTGGTCAATGTGGCACTGAAGCTGAGGGAGAGGTATTTTGCGGGGGATCGGGCGGTGTGCGATAGCCGGAACTGATAGAAAATAGATCTATTTATGATACGGCTCTCCATGTATTATCCTGAAGCTTCTGTAGATCTGCTCCAGAAGAATTACTCTCATCATCTGATGGGGGAAGGTCATTTTAGAAAATGAGAGAATGATGTCCGCCCTCTGCAAAATCTCTGGCGCGATGCCTTGGGGTCCACCGATTACATAGGCCACCTCTGTTTTCCCTTCCAGGATCATCTTGTGCAGCCCTGCTGCCAGCTCGGGCGAGTCGAGAGCCTTTCCCTTTCTGTCCAGCGCTATCACCGGGCCGCTATGTCGCTTCAATTTATCGAGAATAGCCTGCGCTTCCTCCTGCATGGCTTTCTTCTCCTCTGCCAATGAGGCTGCCTCTTTAAGATGCGCCTCGGATACTTCTACAATCTCCAGACGGGCGTAGGGACGAAGGCGGCGGGCAAAATCCGAGGCAGCATCCTGCCAGTATTTCTCCCGGAGGCGCCCTACGGCGATGATGCGAATGATCAGCTTCCTGCCTCCACATATTTGAGGTAGAGCTGGCCGGTAGGCGTGGCTATCCAGCCTCCTTCTGCCAGCTCGATAACCAGAGCTTTTTCCAGCATTTGCAGGTGATACTTCGCCAGGGACTCGCCAAGATCCAGCTCCGTTGCGATCTGATCCTCATTCTTCATGCCGCCGGCTACGAGATTGAGCATCTTTCGGCGCAGCGGGAGCTGCAGGACTTCCAGGGCAAAGCGATGATCTTTTGCGCCCTCCCACCACTTAACTTCATTTTTCTTCTCAGAAGGCATGTTTTGTCCTCTCATTGATTGAGAAATAGGTTCATTCAAAGAACATCGGATAGCATCTGCCGGCGCGGACCTTCCCAATCTCGCAGGAAGAATCTGGGCTTGAGCTTACCTCTCACCCGCACTCTTGTGTAAACAAGTACCTTATCCTTCAGCCCGGACTTTTCCGCCAGCAGAGCCTCTAAAGTATCCGTTTCCCTTTGCGATAGCTCTATCTCGCTCTCTCTGCCCGTCGACCAATCAAAGATCCGGACGATAAATTGAGTCTTGATATGCAAAAGAGTACCCTTTTCTCGATCCTCAATCGAGCTTATGCCGCAAGCATACTCCACAGGAGTCTCGAACTTCTGGCAGGCCTCATCCGGCTGGCACAGTCCAATGTCGGCTACTCCCAGATCAGGATAGCCTTTGCTCTGCCGCTTCATAACCCTGCATTTGGGGCAGTGCATCTTCAAGAACCACTCCTCAAAGATCCGCTCTTCTGCGCTAGCTGCAGCGGACCAGATTCGTTTTGCCTCCTGGCGGCTGTAGCCTGTCTGTCCCAGGAATGCTGCCAGGATGGCGGCGGTTCTATGCTTGCCCTTCTCACCTGCCGCATTGGCTATTATGCCCTTGATGCAGGGCGGAAAATCCTGCTCCTTTGCAGGTTCGTGGGCAGTCCAGAGCATCTCCTCCCGTCGCTTTATGCTTTGAACCGATATTGGTATCTCCTTTCCCTCAGCGGGCAAAAGACGATGTCTATTATAAGGCATCTTCTAAACTCTCTTGTGTCCTCCCATAAAATAAGCCTGTGTGTCCTTGTCCCCATGAGCCTGCTGGGGCACAGGCGCTGCGCCCTTGGAAGACTCATAGTTCATTCTCTCCTTGAGGATGCATCTGCCGCCTCGCAGACCACCTAATGGGTTTTTAGGAGTGCCCATGGAGTTCATGCAGCGGGCCATAACAGCCGCGCCCCGCGCGAGGCCGTCATCCACGAAGACCACGTTCTTCTCCACCTGGTTGTACAGCCCCAATTTCTCTATCTCCTCTAAAATAAGGGCAGGCTTGCCACCGCTGATCCCAGCTCTTCCCGTCACCCCCAGGGCAGTATTCTTGGTGACGACACCCTCATCAATTCCCACCTGCACCAGCCTGCGGGCCACGCGAGCCATGGCAATGTCCAGAGTTCCGAAAAGGGTCTTTAAGTTGCGGGATTTGTAAATCTCAGCGCCAATCTTGGTGAGCTTGGAGAGATCGCTGCCGTTCACTCCCACATCGCAGCCGATGAGCACTACGTTATTTTGGGCTGCAGCCTGCGGGCAGACGGGCACGAGACCGTATTTGGTGCGGCTTGCCGGAACCTTCTCAATTGTCACCAGCTCCTCAATCTGATCGGCGTATTGCTGCGCCTCTTTGCCATAGTCTGGCTTGATACTGCCATCAAAGATGTCCAGTGTGGCTCCGGTTATCTTGTCCACCAGACCCGTTCCCTGGACGACGGCATCGGGAATGGCTCCCGCCAATCCCAGAAGATTTCCGACGGTGTAAGCATAGGGAAGATCCCCGCTCGTCACCCTTCCGTCCAGTGTAGTGCCAAAGTCCATGGAGAGGCAGGGATTGCGAAAATCCACATCCGTCCAGCGGCTGCCTTCCTTTATGCCGGCTGTGGCCAGCTCGCCTTCCATCTCATTGGCCACGACTTCCACGCCGGTTGATCCTTGCGGCGGAAAACAAGAGGCCACAGCACCCATGAATATCACCTTCTCGATCATGGTGTAGTTCTTAAAACGCTCCAGGATGTTATGGATGCTCATGGCAGGAGTCATGAGACGGGGCGGAACGCCGGCATCAAGGCAGCCCTTGGCCAGCGCCTGGATAAAAGCTCCTACCTGGTCCGGCGAGTCCAATTCGGCCACCACGCCAGTGGAGCGCACCACGAAGTGCAGGTCGGTCTTGATGTCCAGACGTGCCCTCTCGTGGCTCTCAATGAGGGTATTTTTTACCAGCTCGGCAATTGACTCTCTGGTGAGAGGCGTGCCGTTGATGGTGTGGGCAAATACCTCTTCTCCGGCTTTGGGCCTGCGCACATCTCTGGTCATCTTCACTGTCTTGTTGACGATGTAGGTCTTGCCGGTATTCATGTCCGTGGCGGTGAGAACGCATTTGGTGGTGGTATTGCCCACCTCCACCGAGGCCACGATGTAAAATGGTTTGCTGCGAAGATCAAGGTAATTAAAGGGGGGGCTACTGGCAATGCGGGGCGAGGGTTTTGACTTGAAGAGTCGGGCGAAGTTCATGGTGAGAGGAAAAGGAAGAGGTGAGATTAAAGCTTTGGGTGCAACTATATGGTGTGCTATGAGGTTGGAGATTGCATACATGGCTATCGGATCAGGGCCGAAGCCAGAAAGATCGGCGACCCGCATGTTAAAGCAAAAACTGGAAGGCATAAGGCCCAACGCATAATCCTGACCGAGAACGCAGAGGCCATCATAGAAAGAAAGCTGGGATGGATACCGGAGAAATAAGCGAGGATTCCTAACATCTTTACTTTTTATCTCTCACCCATTTCAGATTGATCTTGAAGTTAGCCTCCGCTCCTACTTTGGTGATGATAACTCCGCTGTCGGCCTTCAGGGTCAAACCGAATTCCACCGTTGCCTCATCCGGGGGATTGCTGATGTTGATCAGCTTGGAGACAATGCTGCTTGCTATGGGGCTGAGGCTGTTTATAGTCTCCTCAAAGGACTGGGCCGCTTCATCGGGAAGGCCGCGCCCGGCTTTGACCAGCCCTCCTTTCTCGACATCGGCTACCTCCGTCTCAATGTATACAAATCCACCCGATTCCAGAGGATATTTGACAAGATCTCTCATAGTACTCATCTCATCCACAAAATATGCGCTTCTTCCAGGGGTATGAAAGCATGCTCATGATAGGGCACAATTCGCGGGGTATAGTCCTCTGCCGCCCTTTTTGCCGGCAATCTGGCACTGTAGATAAATCCGTTTATTGCGCCTGCCAGCGGCCCTTGCTGCGACATAATAGTTTTTTCCGGATTCTCTGGACCGCTCTGATTGGGCAAAGAATCTGCATAAAGCTCCACCTTAACATCTTCGGGACCAAGCTCTCCCAAATATACTTCCACAGAAAAATTCCAGGAATCGCCATCCTGGCTTGTGGTAAGCCTGCCGAATCGTATCTCCTTCCAGCACTCATTGAGCCGCTTCTGCCACGCGGCCAGCTCCTCTGCCAGACGGGCCCCATCCGCAGTTCTATTCCGATAGGCAATCGCTGCTGGCCGGTAGATCTTTTCTACGTACTCCTGCATCATCCTGGCGCTGTTGAACCTGGGCGTCAAGCGGGCCATGCTGGCTTTTACCATAGCCACCCAGCCTTTGGGAATGCCTTCAACATCCCGCTCATAAAAAAGGGGCACAACCCTCTCCTCCAGCAGGCGATAGAGCTCTTTTGCATCTTCTTCGTCCCGGTCCGGCTCGCTGTGTTCCTGGTCGTCTCCCAGGCACCAGCCCACCTGCGGATCGTAGGCCTCATCCCACCAGCCGTCCAGGTTGGAGAGATTGAGTCCGCCATTGGCCAGCACCTTCATGCCGCTTGTGCCGCAGGCTTCGTTGGGTCGGCGCGGCGTGTTGATCCAGACATCCACTCCCGGCTGCAGGTGCTGGGCCAGGTCGATGTCGTAGTCCTCCAGAAATACGACCCGATCGGATATATCCGGCCGGGCGGCAAAGTTGACCATCTGCTTTACCATTTTCCGTCCCTGCTCGTCGGAGGGATGAGCCTTGGCTGCCATGACCAGTTGAACGGGATGCTGGCTGTTAGTGAGAATGTAAATCAGCTTCTTGGGATTTCGGAGGAGAAGATCGGTTCGTTTGTAAGCGGTAGCCCTTCTGGCAAACCCCAGAGTGAGAACATTGTAATTCAAGACATGCCGGGCAGCCTTCAGCTCCTCCTGGCCGGCCCCCCGCTCCTCAAGTTGTCGAGTATGACGGCGCCTTACATAATCCACCAGATCCCTTCTGGCTTCCGCCCGAAAACACCAGATTCTTGAGTCGCTCACCTGAGATATGCCATCTTTCAAGTAGTCAATTCCCTCCGGCCAGCAGTCGCCTGGGCAGGCCTGCTCCCAGAGTCTTTGAGCAGCCGGCGAATCCCAGGTGGGGATATGAACTCCGTTGGTCACATAGCCCACCGGCACCTCTATCTCCGGCCAGCGGGCAAAATGGGGCTGAAATATCTTGCGGCTTACTCGACCATGCAGACGGGATACGCCATTGACATGACTGCATCCCTTCAGTGCCAAATGAGCCATGGTGAAAGGAACGTTCTCATCTTCCGGACGGATGGCACCCAGAGCCATCAGATCAAGACGGGAGAGACCCATAAGTTCTGCATAAAATTTGGCATATTTATCAACCAGTATCCGGTCGAAACGATCAAAACCCGCTTCAACCGGGGTGTGGGTGGTAAAGACATTTCCCGCCCTGGTGGCCCAGAGGGCCGCTGCCAGAGAGCAGCCGGTCTTCTTCATGAAGCTGTAGGCCCTGGCCAGGACCACAAAAGCAGCATGCCCTTCATTTAGATGGCAGACTTCCGGCTGTATTCCCAGCTTCTCCAAAACCTGCCAGCCGCCAATGCCAAGCACAATCTCCTGGATCAGTCGCCGCTCCTGGCCGGGTGCATAAAGGTTGGCAGTAATTGCCCTATCCCAAGGACTGTTCATGGGATCATTGGAATCGAGCAGATAGAGATTAACCCGACAGACATTGGCCTGCCAGACGCGCAGGATTAGGGACCTTCCCGGAAGGCTGAGCTTGACTCGTAGCCTCGACCCGTCTCTATCCCGAGCAGGAATTAGCGGCATGGAGTCCGGATCGTTATAAGGAAAGGCTTCCACCTGAGAGCCATCCGGCGCTAGAAGCTGGCGGAAGTAGCCCTGCTGGTAGAGCAGTCCAATTCCGGTGATGGGAACTGCTAGATCGCTGGCCGTCTTGAGGTGATCTCCCGCCAGCATGCCCAATCCTCCCGAATATATGGGAAGCGCCTCGGATAGGCCGAACTCCATGCTGAAGTAGGCAACGGTAGATTGGCCATCCACCCCGCCGGGTGCAGGCTTCTCCAGGAATCTTGCTCTTTTTTTCTGCCAGGATGAGATCTCTCGGGCCAGCTCCTCATCTCTGGCAGCCTCCTGCAATCGGGCCGAAGAGACATTCTGCAAAATCAAGTAGGGATTTTTGGTCTTCTCCCAGGCCTCAGCATCAAGCAGCTCCCAGATCTTATCTGTGGTCTGGCGAACCGTCCAGCGCAGATCTAAAGCCAATTCAGCCAGACCTTCCAGGCCCGCGGGCAGGTCGAGGTCGGAATGAGGTAACATCACTTACCTATTATCAAGCTCATGGGTGAAATAAATTTTCGTGCAAAGACAATGGAGATCGAAGGTGATCTTAAATAGAAAAAAATGTGTATTGGTTATCACTATATTATTCTGGATGGGTGGGTTATGAAAATCAATCGGACTATATTACCATTGGCAGTAATTGCTATCATCTGCCTGTATCCCGTTATAGCTTCGGATACGTCATCTACTGCTTCGGCTCAGGAATCTAGCTGGTATGTTTTTGAGACTCCTGCAGACTCTGCCCGGCTTGTGGAAAGTGCATCGATAGGCGCTCTGCCGGATAAGAGCAGCCTTTTAATAGTTGATTCCAGTGGCCGGCAGT
This sequence comes from Methanothrix sp., assembly GCA_028688175.1. Classification (GTDB taxonomy): domain Archaea; phylum Halobacteriota; class Methanosarcinia; order Methanotrichales; family Methanotrichaceae; genus Methanothrix. The sequence continues at coordinate 10,492 of JAQTYS010000071.1, forward strand.
CGCGCACCACTCTGGATATTCCTTCAGGCACCTGGGCGCAACTTCGAATGATGCCGCCGGCAAGCGGAGAGCTGAGGCTCTTCTGCCTCTACCCTACCGGCTCAGTTGCCCCAATGCTAAGTGCCACCGTAGAGAAGGGCAAGAGCTACACGGCATGGCAGCAGGCCGGCCTGGAAGGCGATTATGAGCTGTGGTTTACAGTAGGCGAAGCCAAGAGCAATTCAGTTAAACTCCTCGTCAAGGAAGCGGAGACGGCTGATGAGAGTGCTCCCATGGCCGGAGCGGTAGGTATGGGTGGGGGGGCCAGCTTATCAAGGGCCATAGCCAGCGCGCCGCAAATGTCCTACAGCGCGGCCCCTGCGATGGCTGCGGCTCCCAGCCCAAGCATTGGATTTTCTGCGGGCGGCGCCAAGGACATCAGCAACTTCCGGGAGAACATTTTGCAGGATTATCTGCCCTTGCCCAGCGATGTAACCTACGAGGGCCTGTTTTATGATTACTACTTTGATACGGGGAAGGCATTGGAATGCAAGAAGCTCTTCTGCCCGTCTTATAGCTATGCCGTCTCCAAAGATCCCTTATCACAGCAGCCGCAGTATTATCTCTCGGTTGGCCTGAACTCAGGAATGACGGATTTTCAGAGAAAGAAGCTGAACCTGGTAGTGGTGCTGGACTTCTCCGGTTCCATGGGCAGTCCCTTTGATGAATACTACTATGATCGCTTCGGCAATAGGGTAGAGCAAAAAGATGACGAAGCGGGCAATAGCAAGACCAAGATGCAGATTGCCGATGAGTCTGTGGTGGCCTTGCTTAACCATCTTAAGCCGGAAGATCGCTTTGGGATGGTATTATTCAGCGATGATGCCTTCCTGGTCGATCCGCTCACCAGCGTTGCTGATAAAAA
>JAQTYS010000340.1 GCA_028688175.1 Methanothrix sp.
GATCACTACCCGTGCTCTGTAGCCGGTCTTCTGGACCATACCTGAAATGAAGGCGGTCAGTCTTGGCATCAATTACAATTAATCTTCTTCCATATATCTCTTTTTTCCTCAATGCAATTGGTCCCCGAGCCGGGCAGGAAGGCATTCTGACGGGGCAGTTGCCCTGTGGATAATTGGTGATTTTTGCAGAGGTAGCTTTCTCAGACGATGGCCATGTAAACGTCCCCTGCGCGGGCGCGCCTGGCCGTCCGTGAGCATCCGGTCGGGCCAGGGTCGTGTGGGGCCGCCCGCGTGGCGGTGCCGGAGAATAGGATCGGAAAGCCTGGCCTCCCTGTGGTGCAAGGAGGAGCTTCCCGGCAGTATCGATACAACTTGATGGTGTTTAGAAAAAACAAGAGGGTTATTGGGCGGCGGAAAGCCATTCCTCTCTGCTGATTCCCGTCTCTTTGAGAATGATCTTTTGCAGTTTAATGCTAATCTTCTCACCATGATGTGGATTGGGAATCATCACAAAGACACCATCCTTTACCATATGTTGGTGCTTCGTTCCAGGATACGGTCCTGTAAATCCTAATATCATTAATTTCTTGATGAGTCCATGCCTAGAGATGGGAGTGAGCTTAGTTGACAATGGCAATGGGCTCCTTTGAGGATGCAATCATTTGGCCCCCAATGGGCGGTATGGCATAGCCCCATTGCAGACGAGCCACAATCCATTCCTCAATGACCTCAATGAGATCTCTGCGGCATTCCTCTAGAGTATCTCCCACTGCAATAACTCCCTGAAGTCCCGGCACTGTAGCCACGTAAGAACCATCTTCCAGGGTGTCGTATTCCGCCTGCATTAATGCCGCCTGGATGTATTCGGAAAACATATTGCACTTAATAGATCATTAAGGGATTTAATTCTTGCCCAGGATGTTTCCAGATCAGCCAGAAAGCCACCGCATTGTCGTAGAGAAGATGCCGCCTTTCCTGGCTTTCCGCTCTTGGAGGTGCGGGGCAATTCTGTCCAGGTCCAGCAGGGAGTGGGGGCGGTTTTGCCCCATTAGCTTTGCGGAGAGGCTCCTGGCCTGCATTCCGTCCACGAGGAGAAGCTCCCGGACCTCTCGATCGGCAGAGAGCCTGGTGGACCAGCTCATCCTCCAGCATCGGGCAGGCGATAATGGAAAGCACGGGCATGGGTTAGCTGAGGTTGGGGGAAGGGGCTATCAAGATATGCAATTGCGGACTGGTTTGCCAATGCACCATGATATGATCAAAATTTAAAACCATATATTATTGTTAAATGGGTGACGTACAGACGGTTGATAACGAGACTGCATGCCAATAATCCCTATGCTTCCTCCCCCTTCATATCTCATTAAACGACAGTTAACCGTATTATAGTATGTCGTTTGAATATTTCATACATCATAACAATCACGAAAACGGTATAGTCAATATTATCATATAGAACGTCATAATGCTGAGATTATGGCAAGCCAAAGTACGAGCCCCAGTGAGTATATCCTAAGCCTTGTTAATGATACATTACGTAATATAGAATCAGCTAATATTCCATTAAGCTCTATAATCAGAAAGTGTATCCGAATCGCTCTCTTAAGAAATGATTATATAAATCAATGGTGGCTTGAATGGGAAATGATAAATATCGCCGATAATAATTTAAACCACAAAATAGTTAAACAGGTCGCGCCCCACTTCACAAAAGATGAATTGGGAATATATATCAACGAATTCATTAAATTGTGGAACAATGAAAGAAGATGTGCTTCCATTAAAGATAATCTTGAAATCGAATTTGATAAAAATATAATCCCTCATGGTGTTGGTGGAATCGAAATAGAAATTAGAAAATCTAAAAAGATCTCCTCTGAATCATTCCCACCACAGGGCCTTCATACCCTTGATTTATATTATATATCAAAAGAGAAAGATACAATAAGGCATTTTATGGATGTTGTCGCCAGTAGCTATGAAGTTGTGCTTGAGAGGATCAGAGAACGTGCTCATAGTTTTTTAAGTGAAACCGAAAAGCAATTGCTATTTGGTCAAATAAATGCTGATATTTTTGAAACTAATAGAAAATATGTAGATTCCAAATTAGGCAAACTTAACCCGACGGTCATATCCCAATTTGTCGCAGTTTATAAGCGGATGCAGGATAAAAATCCCGAATCGTATGCGCAAGCTGCCACCTCTTGCCGTAGAATTATAAAAGCTCTTGCCGATACATTTTATCCACCATCTGATAAGCCAATAACATGCGCTGATGGCAAAGAGCGCATACTATCTGATGATAAGTATATAAATCGCTTATATCAATACGTTTATAACCAAATCGCTCATTCCAACTCAAGTGAACTACTTTTGGCCGATGTTGAGTTGCTTGGTAACAAGGTAGAAAAATTATATAATTTAACATGCAAAGGGACACATGCAGAAATTTCTGAATTCGAGATCAATCAATGCGTAATTCAGACATATATTATCGCGGGAGATATCCTAAGGATTTCAGATAATCAATCAGCTATAACCATAGAAAATCCACAACTATAGAACGCGGTTAGTAACTTTAAGATAATGATGGATACTTAATTATTTCGTTATTGGACCACCATGCATCGATACTATTTAGCATAGCGAATCCATCAAAGTTAAATGGCAGGCACGCCGCCGGTTGCCACCGGGACTGCATGCCAGTTAATCCCGAAGCCTTCTCCTCCCCATATACCTGTAAGCGATAGTTACCCGCGGTGGGTCTGCTCCCTTCCGGGCCTGAACCGGTTCCCGCAATTATGGTACACAGGCCTTCCATCA
>JAQTYS010000341.1 GCA_028688175.1 Methanothrix sp.
AAAGGGCAGGCGACAAGGTGCCTGCCCTGGACGATACGTTCAGGAGGACTACGCGACGGGCAGCTCCTCGCGAGCTGTTGGACGGAAGGTTCACGCCGATAGTGGTTGCTATCGACGCCCTAGACATAGATGATGAGGCTGCCTGCAAGGCTGCAGAGGCAGGTCTGTTGTCCACTTTCCAAGACTGGGCTGCCCAAGCCGCAGAGGATTACCGCAGGACTGGTGTCTTCGCAGGGGTCATGCTGCTTGTTAGGGGCAGCGTCTTGGGGAAACTTGTGCCCGAAGTCGACTATGTTAGGACAAGATGGCACTGGGGGACGGTCACCGTTGCCGAACTCGGTTTACTTGCGAGAGAGATTACTGCCGACTTGAAGCCTGGCTGGGAAAGGTCAACATGGATGCAATGGGTCGGTTCGGAGGTAGCAGGAACTGACTCTGGGCTACTAGTGTATCTGTGTGAGCATTGGGATCCTGCTGAAGGGATCGGGCACCTAATGGACGTGCTGCGCAGTTATGCAACGAGGCAGGGTTGGAGATCCGACGATCTCGCTAGTGTGCCGCGGAACCTGGGAGAGCCCTTTAGGCCGGGCCGGATGAGGCGCCCGTCGCGGCCGCCTAGGCATCTGATGAACCTATACGATGCTGGCATGCTTGATTGGGAGGCCGAACGAGGCTTGCACATCCACTCGGCCGCATTGGCCCTCGGCGGCAATGCAAGGGAGATTTCCCACAGAGTGTGGGCAGGACAGGCTGGCTATCTGCTGCCCCTCTTTGACAGAGAACGGCTTGAGATCTGCAGGCGCCTCAATGAGGAATCAGAGGATTGGCGAGCCTGCTGCGCACAACTTGAGGACCGCAGTTATGGCAACTTCACGATCTTCAGCAGCGATGTGAACGCAACGGAAGACTTCCCCGTGATGGAGTTTGCAGGCATGCGCCAGTACCTTTATCAGAGTAGCAGTAGGCTCACAACGGCGCTGCTTGAAAGAGTAGATTTTCTGGTGAAGGCGCGAAATTGCCTTGCGCATTACACGCCGCTCTCCTGGGACAAGTTCAGTGCCGCTCTCAAATGGGATGGGTTTGCCGAGGAGTTCGCGGGGAAAGGATGAGAGCAAGCATAGCTAGCAGGCGAGGGCAATCTATAGAGCGCAGTTGACGTGGTTGACGTGGCGCAACCCCGAAACAGCCGGCCTCTTGAGTGAACAGGCCTGGTCAGAATGCCACTGCCTTAGCCAACTTGTCATGCCTATGATATCCTCAAGCGCTGACATCTACTGGGGCAGGTCAAACGAAGTCCATGAGGAGCCCAGGAAGGGTTGAAAGATACTGTAGTCTATGACTGTGCATGAATGGGCTCCCCGGCTGCTAGGCAAGGGATCAAATTGTGGCGAGTGGCTCAATGACCCCTGGCGCGGAGCTGACACATGTCAATACGACAGGCTTCTAGTAGGCAGCGCCTAGAGCTACGTCGTCTGGATCTCAATGCGCCCTTAACGGAAGGTCAAGCCACTCGGTGTAGCTTCCATCTTCGGCGGATTGCGAAAGCACAAGGCGCGTGGCGGGAAATGAGATTGCCCAACCGTCTTCGGGCAGCTTGAGAAGGGCTCTAGAAGGACTCATCGGCAGATGGTCCAACAGCCTCACGTGGAGGTTGGTATCTTCCCATGAGCGTGCTGGGCGAATGCCAGTTCCGCCAATGGCACGGATTGCCATGCTATGCAGGCGCTCGAGCGCCGCAGTCTTCTCCACATGCATAAAGAGGGTGTACCCGAACAGCTCATGCTGGCTATCAGGCCAGAAGCTGAAGAGCCCTCTGCCATGGATCGGAACGACAGGACTTGATAGGGCCTCAAGCCTTTCAACGAGAATCTCGGGACTGGCGTTTCCTTCGAGATAGGCTATTGTGACATGAGGCCTGGCAACCAGGCTTCCTCCTACGTATTGCTGGAGAAGGGAGGCAGTAGCCCTGAACGACTCAGGAACCCCGCCCGGAAAGAGCATTACATACCAACTATCCACCCTTGACCCTCCCGGCCTCAATTAGAGTCTTCTTCATCACTGATCAATGGCGGCATTTGCCATGCGTGCAACTGAGTGTAGCTTGTCTCGAAGCGGCAGCCATGCCGAAGCCGCACTACCCACCATTCTACATTAACCGGCGATGCCCCTCTGCGTGCCAGGGCAATTGCCGGCGTATTGTGCAGGTGTGATCAGCACGCAAGTCATGTCCGAGCTGTTCGTGGTCCTTACTCGCAAGCCAGGCGCTACATTAACTGTGCAACAGGTTTTGGAGACTATGACGCGGCACATGCGAGCATGGCGTGTGGTGGATGTGACCGATTTCATCGTGCTGGAAGCAGCCCGGGGCGTGAGGGATCACCAAATGTCGTTCTGGGATGCGCAAGTTTGGGCAGCTGCCAAGCTGAACCAGATCCCGGTGGTGCTCAGCGAGGACTTCGCAAGCGGAAGCATGATAGAGGGTGTGCATTTCATCAACCCCTTTGAAGATGATTTCGACATTTACCGTCTGCGTTGACCATGTGCGGAGTGTTAGCAAAGTGTTGGAAATGACGCCTGCGCGATGTCCGGAAGATGCTATTACTTCTTATGCTGGCGGGTCAACGTTGTGCGCGCCGGAGGCTTGTTTGCTGGGCAAGTTAAGGCGGCTCAGGATCAAGGGCAAAAAGAAATGTGTGACTGGGGCGATCATGGAGGAGTGCAAACCCGAGAGGGCGAAAACTGATAGTACGACGATCAATCGGGATCCCGGGCCAGCAAGGATTAGGGGTGTTGGTATTGAACAGACGCACAGCGACCA
>JAQTYS010000342.1 GCA_028688175.1 Methanothrix sp.
TTACCAACCTCGTCTGCGACAACGGCAAATCCCCTTCCATGTTCACCGGCTCTAGCCGCCTCAATCGCGGCATTTAGAGCAAGAAGATTAGTTTGCTCGGCGATCTTACGGATTAGTTCAGTGATCTCATGGATTCGATTGGCGTTGTCAGATAGCTCATCTACAGATTCGGTGGAGTATCGAGCGGTGTCCTGAATAACATGCATCAATTCTACCGCCTGCTCCATTTGACGTTGAGCTCCTTTAGAGCCATCTACGCTTTGTTTGGCGGCTGCTGCGACTGATTGCGCACTGTGGGAAAGCTGTAGGGTGTTGGCTGCAAATTGCTGTGCAGTAGACGCCGATTGGTTTGCCGCGCCACTGGTCTCTTGGGCAGAGGCAGCTAGCTGTTGGCTGCTACCTGAGATTTCCCGAGCTACTTGCACCACTTGTCCGACTAAATCCCGAAGATTATCCCTCATTACCTCAAAAGCTCTAGCAAGGTTCCCGATCTCATCCTTACCGGACACACTATCTTCAAAAGCTATTAGGTTACCTGTTGCTAGGTCCTCGGCTGCTACTGCTAGTTTGCCTAATCTCGTGGACATGTTTTGCACGATATAATGGGACACTAGAAAGCCAAACCCGACTGAGACTGCTGCGACAAGAACGAGCCATCGGATCCCGTTATCCTTATCATTGATCGCCTTATCGTACAGCTGCTGATTACTCTCTTGGCGCAGATTCAAAAGGTCACTCAGGGCTTGATCCGCGGCATTGGCGTTGGTTCTTGTTTCGGCTATCAGGTTAAAAACTGCATCAGCCTTATTCGGATCTGTAACCATACTCCATATTTGTATCATTTTCTCATCATATTTTGCGATTTCCTTGCGAAACATGTCTCGTAGTTCGGTTTCTTCTTGATTTACCACTGGAGTTTGCTCTGCAAAATCTGCAAACTGGCTCTTTAGACGGATCATGCTCTGCTCATAGCGAGCATATAGTTCTTCAATACCACTTTGATACTGAGGTACTAGGGCTGTGATTTGTGTCTGACGGGCCTGCTGTAACCCCTGTTTTAGTTCCAAGAGTACAACCTCTACGTCATCATGGGCGTGAATATTCGTCATGGTAGAACCCACGGTGTTAAGATGAACGGTAGACAAGGTAGTAATCAGGATCATGCCTAATATAAAGACCCCGATAATAAGGTAAAGTTTGCCCCACACTGGTAGGTCGTCAAGGAAAGACATAGGCAGCCTCCTATAAAGGGATATATTTAGTCTGTCTCTCGCGGTATGACCGCTTCTAAGGCCAGTTTCTCGGACGTATTGAGTAACTTCTCCATGCGTAGGATAACAAGAAGTCGGTTATCGACTTTGCCAATGCCTTCAATGAATTCCGTACGGAGCCCATCGATACCTTGAGATGGTGGCTCTATGGCCGTTGCCGAGAGTCGCAAAACTTCAGAGACTTCATCTACAATAAGGCCTGTGAGACTCCCCTCGGTTAGCTCTACAATAACGATTCGGGTTAATGAATCGTCCCCATTGTCTGCCAGTCCAAAACGTTTGCGCAGACTGATTACAGGGATGATCTCGCCCCGGACATTGACTATTCCCTCCACAAATTCGGGAGTTTGTGGTAGTTTGGTAATGCTAATTAGTTTGATGATCTCCCTGACCTTCATAATATCTATGGCAAATTCCTCTGACTGAAGCGAAAAGACCACAAACTGGCGCTCTTCTGTATTGACATCACGTTCTTTAGGCAAGGATCTCCCTCCTCGGAACCTTGAGTGTGTGAGTTAGCCATGTATTGATCGGTTCCGCATTGGAATATAGGTCTTCCTTATCTGCCTCATAAAGAGATATCGGTATAATGTGGTGAATTGTTAAGGGGATCGAGGACTTTGGGCCGCTTTCAAGGGTAGCGGCCCAAAGGTAGTAACTGGTTAGATTTTGAATTGATGAACGGTTTCGGTTAAGTCCTGACCGTAATCTGCTAGGGTCTCAGCGGCCGTTGCAACGTGCTGTATCTGCGTAGATTGCTGCTGACTCGCTGCTGCAATTTGCTGACTACCGGAACTTAACTGTTGTGTTGCCGTGTGAATCTCTTGGATATCTTTACTTAGATTATTGATCGCCACAATGATATTGTTAAACGCCTGGCTAGTAGTCTCTACGATAAGAGCACCCTCTCTTACTTGTTTGGCTCCTTGTTCTGCTTTTTTCACAGTATTAGTGGTGGCTTGACTTGTTTGCTGAACTAGTCGACCGATGTCGGTGGCAGCTGCAGCGCTTTGCTCAGCAAGTTTGCGAACCTCATCGGCAACGACTGCGAAACCACGACCATGCTCCCCTGCCCTTGCGGCTTCAATGGCAGCATTAAGAGCAAGTAGATTGGTCTGGTCGGCAATCGCTGTGATTGTATCAGTGATCTTACCGATTTGCTGAGAGTTATGACCGAGTTGTGTCACTGCTACAGCAAGCTCGGTGACGTTTGCCTCGATATCTTTGATTTTCTCTACTGTCTGAGTAATCTGTTCCTTTCCAGAAGCGGCGTCTTGATTCATCAATGAAGCAGACTCATACATTTTCTCGGTATTTGCACTAACCTGCTGGATTGCAGCTGCAAACTGACTGATACTAGCAGCCATCTCCTGCACTGAAGCACCGTTTTCTACAGCGGTGCTGGCTAATTCCTGGCTGGAACCACTAAGATTATCTGCCACTGTTTGAACCTGCTCCACAAGACTACGCAAGGATAGAATCATCTGGTCGAACGCCTTGCCCAGTCTTCCGACCTCATCTTCAGTA
>JAQTYS010000072.1 GCA_028688175.1 Methanothrix sp.
TGGCCCTTCTCCAGCTTCTCTATCTGCTCCTCGCCTCGGGCGGCGAGTTCCCGGAACTGATTGATGGTCTGCCTCATTACGGGCAGAGCTTCCTGCTTGTAGGTGCTGATGGAATCGAGCGCTTCCAGAGCATCGGCAAAGGCAGTCTTCAGCGTCTCGGGAGAGATATTGGCCTGCATTGATCTGTTCTGAATATCCGCTCCCTGGCTCTTCAGCGCTCTTGCTGTTGTGGCGATGATACTGCTCGTGGTCTCATTGAGCATCTCTATCTTCTTCAGGACGATCTTCTGATTATAGAGGGCTCCGGCAACTGTCACTGAGGTCCGCAAAGCGTTGATCGTCACGTTTTGGGCCCTTTCCACCCCGCGCATCAGTTCCTTGTTGTTTCTGATCACAATCTCTGAGGCCATTACGCCCTGCTGGTTGACGACTATCACCTGCTGCATATCCATGATCCTCTGCCGCAGAGGAAACAGGACCTCTTCGGTGACGAATTTGATCTTTTCCGGGTCTTCGTTCCTGGCTTTGGCCGCTTCGATATGCTTCTCAATCGATTCGTCCATCAGGCTGCCCAGCTCTACCTCTTTCATCAGCTTTCGGGTCAGATCGCGCATTGCCTGCTGCTCTATCTCCAGAGTAGTGTTATCGTTTTTCAGGGTCGTCTTCCCTCTGCTAAGAGAGACGATGATATCCGCGATTGCCGATTCTGCTCTCTGGTATTTGGCAAAATAGGCCCTGACCGGGTCAAAGAGCTTGCCGAGAATGCCGGTCTTGGTGAAATCGATCAGGCTTGGATCCAGATCTTTCAGCTCCCGGTTAAGGTCCATCAAGCCCTTGGCGACAAGGCCTTCGTCGTCTCCCTCCCTGGATAGCTCCCCGACGGTTATCTGGAGCAGGGAATTTTTCGCTGCCGAGCGCTTCATCGAGTCGGCACCAAAAGACTCGACAGACAGGAGGATCTCCTTTTTCTTAGCAAATTCATCTATATCCTGGGTCAGAAGATCAGCGACATTTCTCTCCGCTTGAGCCTGAAGCTGGACTTCCTCTTTGGGTTTCGGCTTGATCTGTTCCAGGATCTCTTTCTTGATTTCAGCCTCATCAGGCACCTGCATTGTAAAGGCCATTCTTATTTCTCCTGTGATGTCTCGGCATCAAACAGCTTGCCAAGTTTGTAGGCAACATCATCGTTATCGGCATTGATGCAGGCTGCCTCATTGATATTGGCGATCTCTTGCAGGGCGGGGATATTTGCATTATAACCGATGGTGTAGATCGGTATTCCAAGGGTCGTCACTATTTGTCTGATGTCGTCCAGGGAATGGCCCGTATTGGTCTCGCCATCACTGAGAACGAAGATCTTCGGTTTCAGGTTTGGATCAGCATCCGGCCCGGCGGCCTTCTGATCCCCGAGCATCTTCATGGCCACAGCTATGGCATCGAAGGTTGAAGTGCTGCCTCCTTCCTGGAGGTCATTGACCGCTCCGGCAAACAGGGACCTCTGGTTGAGATCAAATTTGGAAATTGGCAGATCTATATTGACATCGTTTGAATATGATATCAGGCCAATTAGATTATTTTTGCCGATATTGTTTTGGCCCATGAGCAGTGACCGTTTCAATCTGTTGAGCGGCTCGCCTGCCATGCTGCCGGAAACATCGGCCACAAAGACAGCACAAATGGGTTTACCAGTATCTTTATTCTCTTTCCAAAGGTTTTGGGCCTGAATGATCACATCACCGCTGACAGATTCCGCTTTGGGCTGATAATCATCCAGACCGTTGAAACCATATTTGGTGGCCAGGGTCTGATACTTATCCTGCTGGGCGAATTCGATGAACTTGCTCAGTATCTTCATTTTATCCGCCGAAAGTTCGCCGATGGCATACACCGGGCTGTCATGTCTTATGCCGAAGGGAATGAATTCGTAGGACCTGATCTCCGGGGTATTCAAATAGGTCTGGTACTCCAGAATGAAACCATCCAGGGCTCCTGATTTGGCAGCCTCTCTCATCTGCAGAGTGGTGTAGGCAACCACAGGGACGTTGGCCTGGAAGCTTTCGAATCCTGCGATTGCTTTGTTGCTCAGCGGGTCGCTGCTGTCAAAGGTCTGCAGAGCGGAGATCAAAAAGTTCAGACCGGTTGAGCTGGCAAGAGGATTGGTGTATCCCATCTGCAGCTCGTTGGCTATGACGGCATCGATAACCGTCTTGATGTTTACTGCCCCATATTTAGCAGTCAGTTCATCCTTCTTGGCCTTGGTGATCAGGATTCCGGCTACATTGCCGGCAAGCCTCTTCTGCACCAGCTGGGCTTTGACCCCTTTGGAGATGATCAGTTTGCCCCAGAGCTCATTGGATGGCGTGTAGGCGTCCGGCAGATACTTTCCGGAGGTGATGTAGTCCGTGCCGTCTCCGGAAGCTATCTCTCTTAGACTAACTGATGCCCTTTTGCCGTCGATCATTATTGCGGCATTATTGAAGTCCCTGGCCACCTCTGCCAGCCATCCATCGGTGCCGCTGCCCGCCTTTTCCGGCGAGGAGAATATCTCGATATAGCTGGGCGTGTTGCTGTTTACCCTCAGGGGGTACTTGGAGATATCGGGCAGGACATCTATCGGATCTACGGTCGCAATAGTAACAGTGCCCTTAGGATGATCGACAATCTTTACTTTGATATCCTGGACGATCGAGTCAAGCTCCTGGACCGCCCAGTCCAGGGATTTCTGGCCATCAATACCACCGCCCGGCCCAAATTTTCCTGCTATCAATACTATGATAAATACTAAAAACGCGGCCCCAATTATTTTTAAAATTATATTTTTATCTTTTTCATTCATCATTTTGGTCCTCCTCTTATCACTTCATCACTTCTTGTAGTACTTCAGCTGCCCTATCAAATCATCGATCATTTCCGTCATCTGACCGCGCTGGACGCTCTCCGGGCATTTCAGGTCTGAGATTCCGAACATCAGCTTATCCAGCATCAATAGGATCTGTTCATTATCTTCCGCAGCGGATTTGATGGATGACTCATAATTGTTGTAAACGGCAAGCTTTTCCTCGACTGTTGACTTCAAAACATCCTCTGCATTTCGACCGTTCCTGATAAAATTATAGTCTTCTCCATCGAACGCATCCAGCTTATTGAGGATGATTTGGATATTGGCAAAAAAAGCGTTCTTCGCCTCGGCGATGGCAGAGGCAAATTTGTTGCAGGTGATTTCTGATTCGCCGAAGATCTGCGCGAGGATGATCATGATGTTTTTGGTCTTTTTTTCCAGCCGGGCAATCTGATCGATTGTCAGCTCGATGATGTCTTCGAACTCATTCATCCCACGGTGCTTGATCAATTCCTCTTTGTAGTATTCCTCTCTCGGGATCGGTTTATCGGGCTCAGCCATGAGCCTGTAATTTCCGTAGATTATCCCCACGGCGCTTAAAAAAATCATAGTCCAGCCAAAGGCAGCTTCTAATGCACTTCTTCCAAAAAGCTCTATTCCCAGAAATCCTGGCGAGAAGACGATTATGCAGGCCGCGGCGATGCCAAGATTCAATCCTACTATTTTTATCTGCTTTTTTCTTTCCGGATTATTGATAAGTCCATCCGCGACCGATAGCATTGATGCATCGCTGCCAAGAACAGATCCACTGCCCTCTGAATCGCTTCTGCGTCCGCTTCTGGTCATGACTTCTCCCTAAAAATATATGAGGCCATCAGGGTACTTGGCGAAATAGTTTTTGGATGAGTCTATGCCAGCTATTTCTTCTTTTTCCTGGCTTCCTCAGCCTCACGGGCGTTGATCTCTGCCAGATGCTTGTTCAAGACCTTGGCCAGCGTGTTGAGCTTGACTCTGGTACAGGTAGCACCGCGAGTTATGCCGGTTACGATATCCACTACCTCGCCTTTTGTCTGTGTCTTCTGATAGGCCGGTTTGACCGCGCGTGTCTTGATGCCCTCTTTGGCAAAATCCTCCATATCCATGGGACACTGGGCCACCACCACCACGGGAATTTCTATCTGTGCCAGGACCTCCTTGGCCTTGGAGATGACATGGGAGCGCACATTGCCCAGATGCAGAACGGCGATCTTATGGCGCGCTACCTGTTCCAGCTCCCTCTCGTTCAGCCCGAAGGTGGGGCCGTAGCCTCGCGAAGCCTGGGGAAAGCTCTCCGGAACTCCGGTTCCTGCCTCCAAAACCAGTACGCTGGTCTGAATCCCCTCCCGGCGAAGCCCATAGGTCATCTCGCATACGGGTTTGGTGATGTGACGCCTTCCCGGAGACATGGCTATGGCGATCACATCCGGCTTTGTCGCCTCAGAGAGCGTGCCCCTCTGGGCCAGCCCGCCACCCTTGGCCAGGCCCATGCTCTCCCGGCAATCCACCACCTGAGTTGCCCTGCCAATCATGCTGCTTATTTGCGGTGGGATGGAATATAGACTTGACGAAAGGAGCGTTTTTAAACTAGAGCGATGAGAAACAGATATGCTTATCTTCATTGGCCTGGGGCTGTACGACGAGCAGGATATCTCCGTCAAAGGCCTGGATGCGGTTCGCGGCGCAGATCTGGTTTATGCTGAGTTTTACACCTCCCGGCTGATGGGGGCGACTTTTGAGACGCTGGAGGCATTTTATGGCCGTAAGATACACCCACTCTCCCGCCAGCAGGTAGAGGTGGATCCTTCCTGGATGGAGGATGCCCTTGACAAGGACGTGGCCTTCCTGGTGGGAGGCGACGCCATGGTCTCCACCACCCATCTGGACCTGCGGCTGCGAGCTGCCCAGATGGGCATTAAGACGCGGGTGATTCACTCCTCTTCCATTGTCACCGCCGTATCGGGACTATGCGGCCTGCAAAACTATCGTTTCGGCAGATCCACTACCATCCCCTTTCCCTATATCTCGCGGGGCAAGCGTATAATTCCCCAGACGCCCTACCAGGTATTGACTGAGAACCTGGATCGCAATTTGCATACCATGCTCTTCCTGGATATTCAGAGCGATTGCACAGAGCGCTATATGACAGTAAATGAAGGAGCAGCGCTCCTCCTGGAGATGGAGCAGGTCGCCGGAGGGCATCTCCTGGACGGCAGTCTGGGAATAGGCATTGCTCGGGCGGGCTCGGATGACGCTACGGTGAAGGCGGATCTACTGTCCCGTCTGCAAAGCTATGACTTTGGCGGACCCTTGCATATTCTGATCGTCCCTGCCAAGCTGCACTTCATGGAAGCACAGGCTTTAGCGGTACTGGCAGACGCGCCTGAAGATGCCGTAAAATGCGCGGACTGAAAAGCTATTAATATGAAAGATGCTGCATGAATTTGATGAAATTGATATACGCAGGAGGCGTGCCCAGGAATGAAGCTCGGACTTATCACGGAGTTTGATGCTGCTCACAGCCTGCCCGGCTACCAGGGCAAGTGCGCCAATCTGCATGGCCATACCTACCAGGTGGAGATTGTGGTGGAAGGGGATGTGGGCGAGGACGGCTTTGTCATGGATTTTTATAAGCTAAAGAAGATCATTGCCGTAGCACTCGATGATCTCGACCACAGCTACCTGAATGATGTTTTGCCTAATCCTACAGCAGAGACGATCGCCCAGTGGATCTCGGATCGGCTGAAAAGAGATATGATGGGCACTGCCGTTCAACTACTTTCCTTGAAACTCTGGGAAGGAAAGAACAAATGGGTGATGATCGACTGATTATTGGGTAGCAGTCAGATCCCAGGATTTGGATGCTTCTGGATTCTCCTTCAGCTCCTTAATCCGGGCAGCTGCCTGCTCATCATAGTACTTTTTATATTTATCTTCTTTCTCGTGGCTGCTCCACGACGCCAATTTTTTGTCCAGGGCTTCGAACATGTACTTTTCCGCGGCCTTAACCGTTTCCAGGTCGCCTCTGAGCACTAGTATCTCTCTGTCCATTACTTCTCCGGTCATCTCCATCTTGCCGGGACGGCGGATGAGGTCGAGTTCGAAATTTTCCACAATCTCGCGGATTACGGTGACAGGCATGCTCAGGGGGATCGCCAGGTCGTAAAGCCCTTTCAAATCTTCAGCATTTTCTTTTTGAGGAGTGTTCATATTTTCCATGATAAATGTCATTCTTGCCTTGATTTAAGGTTGTCGAAGAGCCGCGCTATGCGTTGATGCGGCGCGGCTGGATTGGCTACATTGGACCTGTTAGTGTCTTTTTTAGCCGAAAAATAAGGTTTTCACCTCTTACGGGCCCCATCTCAAAACTGATCTGGAGTACCTAGGAAGGGAAACAGTTATTAATGGGATCATCAATGCAAAGTGCGGATCGGGCCCGTAGCTTAGCCAGGTTGAGCGCACGGCTGATAACCGTGAGGTCACGCGTTCAAATCGCGTCGGGCCCATTTTCATAAATTCAGCGAGATATCTCCCCTTCCAGTATCACGTTCATGACGAAATTGAAGGGCAGAGCCTGACACCATCCTGCTTTCTCAAAGATGGACATGAAGCATACGCCCATGAGCTTCTTGTATTTCATTTTTCCCAGAAATTCCTTCATCTCCTCAGGCTTGACGCCGATCTTGGGCATGGCCATGCCACCCAGTATTACAACGACATCCGCCTCGGCACTTGTCGCGCCTGCCAGTTCCATGCCATATTCTGTGGCTACGATGCTTCTTGCTTTATCCATGTTTAATCCGGGCATAAAGGCCAGTTCCTTTTCCCGCACCGGGTAGCCGAGAAATAGGGCAAAGGGTGTGCAAAATCCTGGTGAGCCAATGAAGACGATCTTCTTGTCATCCTTCACCAGATCTCTAAATCCGTTCAGCATTCCGCCTAAGCCCTTAACGTCCTGTATCTTCTCCATAATGATCGTTCTCCAATCATTCCTCTAGTCATTTCATTATAATATATATTCTGTAAGCAGAAATGATGGTCGCGGCCATATTAGGAATGGATATCTGAGAGGTGCATATGGATCTCAGTGGAAATGCGCTTGCCAGCCGGGTCTATGAAATGACCCTTTTCCAGCAATCAGCCGCGACTGGGCGCGAGACAAAGGCATAGGCAGCAAAATTCGGAAAAAAAGGGAGCTTGTTAATCGCGAGCATGCCGGGCGTGATTCAAAACGTTTATGAGGATAGAACTGTCTTTTGGCTTTGATGTCTAAGAGATCTGTGGATAAGGGTGAGAGTGGCAAAAAAACCATGGCGAAGCCCAACGAGGCTGAGCTGATGGAGGCCTCGTCCGTTCCCCTGAAAAAGAAGGCCAATGCAGCGGCCAAGGCCGGCATTTGGCAGAATAGCGATTTATATTTATATGCAGGATTGATAGTGGCGGCACTCTTCTCATTCTATCTGCGTGCCATTGTTCCCTGGAACCGGGTCTTCTCGGGGAGCAGCGTCATATTCAGCAGTGAGACCGATGCCTGGTATCATATGATGCTGGCCAAAGGCACTGTGATCAACCTGCAGAGAATGTGGTTTGATCCCATGACCTATTTCCCGCATGGTACGCCGCTGCACTTCGGTCCTTTTGTGAGCTGGGCCATAACCATATTCTCTTACATATTCGGACTGGGACATCCCAGCAACCATCTCGTTGAGGTAGTGGGAGCATTCTTGCCGGCCGTCCTTGGCGCACTGCTGGTCTTCCCTGTCTATTTCATCGGCAGAGAGCTATACGGCAAGAGCTGCGGTCTGGTCTCGGCTTTGATCATAGCCGTGCTTCCCGGCCAGGTATTAAGCCGCACCACATTGGGTTTTACAGATCACCATGCTGGCGAGATCCTCTTTAGCAGCCTTACAATGATGTTCCTGCTCTTTGCTCTTCGCACAGGCAAGAGCATGAGCTTTACGGCTGTGCAGAAAAACTGGTCTGCTTATAAAAAGCCGCTTCTCTATTCTGCTCTCGCCGGAGTATCCCTCGGCCTTTACATAGATGCCTGGTCATCGGGATTTCTCTTCGAGGGGATAATTCTGCTCTTCATCATGCTGCAGAGCATCTTTGACCACATCCGCAGAAAGAACGTGGAATACCTGGGGATTTCCGGCGCAATAACATTCCTCGTGGCCACGCTGCTGGTGCTCCCATTTGTTGATTCCTATTACGGTTTCAACCATTACCTCTACAGTCTTTTCCAGCCTACCATACTTCTCCTGGGAGTGGTTGCGGTCATCTTCTTCTCCGTCCTTTCCAGGTTTATCAGAGAAAAGGGATTTGAGGGCTACTACTATCCGGGTGCATTGGCGGGATTGGTGGCTGTAGGCACGACCATACTCTACTTTGCCCTTCCACAGTTCACCAAGCCGCTCTTGACCGGTTTAAGCATATTCCAGCAGAAGACGGGGGGCGCGGCAACGGTTGGTGAGGCATCGGCACTATTCTCCAGTGGAGGACAGTTCTCCTTCGGCAGCGTTATCACCTCGTTTCCCGGTATAGGCTACAGTCCGGATCCGACTGCGGTCTTGCGCCTGCCAGAGATCCTCGCTATCCTGTTTACCACTTTTACATTAGCCTTGATAGCGTTGATCCTGCTCATATCCCGAAATGTTAAGGCCCAAAAGCCGGCTGAAATATTGATCTTAACCTGGTCTTTAGTGATTCTCATCATGGCTCTAGCCCAGAACAGATTCACCTATTATTACGCCATAAACGTAGCCGTTCTCACCGGCTTTTTGGTGGCCTGGCTGCTTCAGAAGGTTGGCATTACGGATTTAGACCTGAATATGGTCGAAGACCCGGCAAAGCTGGTCACCTCAAATCTCAAGACCATCCTGGCAGCAATTTTGATATTTTCGTTTATCATCCTGCCAAGTCTCAACTGGAGCATAGTATACGCTCAAAATGCCGGAGGACCGGAATCTGATTGGCTGACCTCAACAGCATGGCTGCAGAATAACACGCCACAGCCTGGTATGGATCTTTATGAGAAATATGTGCGCCCTGCAAAAGGCATTTATGCCTACCCGGAAACGGCTTACGGTGTCATGTCCTGGTGGGATTACGGACACCTCATTGAATGCGTGGGCCATAGGATTCCCAACGCCAATCCATTCCAGCAGGGAATTGGCAGCGTTACCAAGAATGTTTCTGGCTCCTCGCCCTTCTTCTTGGCGGAGAATGAGAGTCAGGCGGAAGCTGTGCTGGCGGGTCTGGATCTAAACCGTTCGCAGTATATGAACACCAAATATGTGATGATCGATCAGCCCATGGCGGTAGGCAAGTTCCATGCCATGGCAGCCTGGAGCAACATTCCCACTTCAAAGTACATGGCCGGAGTCTACCAGCAGCAAGGCGATAGTTGGGTGCCGGTGCAGATCTGGCTCGAGCCTTATTTCAAGTCCATGGCAGCTCGCTTGTACTTCTTCGATGGAAGCGAGACGGCTGGAGATATGGGCGTTGGTCTGGCTTATCGCGCCAGGGATGCAGGAAATGGAATCACGGTTCCTGTGCTGACCGAGGCGCCCATGATCACCCGCAATCGCACTGAGCTGGAGGCTTTCATCAAGGAGAGCCGGGATAAGGGGGACAATGCAGAGATCGCAGCCATGAGCCCTGCAAATCCTGCCTTCCCGCTCGAGGCCCTGCAGCATTACCGCCTGGTGCACGAGTCAGAGAATACAATAACTGCTGGCCAGAAGTTCGTCAAGGTCTTCGAGCATGTGCCGGGCGCGGTGGTCAGCGGAAATGCTCCGCCGGGAACTAAAGTAATAGCTGTCATCCCCATCATGACCAATCAGAACCGGGCTTTCCTCTACCAGCAGTCCAATACCACCGACGCTAGCGGCCGGTTCATCTTGCGGCTGCCTTACTCCACAGAAGGGCCGATTGCCAGCGGCACTAATTTCGATACCAAGCCCATGAGTACCTACCAGTTGTCAGTGGGCGATAAGACCTACGAATTGAAGGTGCCTGAGGAGTACGTCCTCTCCGGAGATGTAATAACGGTATGAAGCTCCTGGAGGAGATGAGCTGGCCACAGATCGAGGCGGGCCTGAAGGAGACGCAAACGGTGATCCTGCCCGTGGGAGCAACCGAAGAGCACGGCCCGCATCTTCCCACGATAACCGATACCATCCAGGCCATGGAGGTGGCGCGAGCGATCGCCAAGGAGCGAGCGGTCTTCCTGGCCCCACCCCTTCATTACGGAGTCTGCCGCAGCACGCGAAGATTTCCCGGCACCATCACCGTGGGGCACGATGCCCTGCGCGCCTATGCCAGGGATCTGCTGCTCTCTTTTTATGATAGCGGCTTTACAAGGGTGCTGATTCTGACCGGCCACGCCGGTGGGCAGCATATGGCCGCCCTGGAGGAAGCCTGTCAGATGGCGGTGGAAGAGCGCGAATTCTCTGTGAGCCTGGTCTCTTTATTCGATCTGATCGATGAGAAGGCGGTTGAAACCCCGCACGACGGGCATGCCGGAGAGATCGAAACCTCGCTTATGATGAATATTCGTCCTGACCTGGTCAATGGAAGGCCAAAGAAGCATTTCCCCAAGAGGCCGCAGTTCCTGGTCATGAAGAATGTTCGTCATCTTATGGGAAACGGTGTCATGGGAAATCCAGAGCCGGCAACGCCCGAGAAAGGAAAGCAGTTCTTCCAGATGGCTGTGAGTGGAGTCATGAGAGCGCTGGATGAGCTGGAGAGCGATGTCTGGAAGAAGTGACCAAGTGGTTGGACTTCTGTCTCTATTTTTTCTTAATTTTCACTGTTCGGTTCTTTCACGTAAAAAGTCCATCCCGCCCTACCTTGCGTGAAGATCCTTCATCAAAAGGGATTTATATCCTCATCGTAATTTATACCCGATGAAAAGAGAACTTATTCAGAAAATGCAAAGTAATTTTGATTCGCTATCACAAAAATTAGATGATGGCACTGAATTCTGGTATGCAAGAGACCTGCAGAAACCATTAGGATATACCGAATGGAGAAACTTCCTTACGGTTATCGCGCGAGCCATCGAGTCGTGTGAAACGGCAAATTTCGATAGCAACGATCATTTTGTTGCTTTCAACAAATTGATCACGCATGGAAAAGGTGGGCAGAGGGAAATCGAAGACTTCATGCTAACTCGCTATGCTTGCTATTTAATCGCTCAAAACGGAGATCCTCAAAAGGAGCCAATAGCGTTTGCCCAAAGCTATTTTGCCTTCCAAACTCGCAAGCTGGAATTGATAGAAAACAGAATGCATCTCCAAGATCGTATTGAAGTTCGAG
>JAQTYS010000343.1 GCA_028688175.1 Methanothrix sp.
AGTGGTAACCTGAATCGAAAAAGATCAATACATATGATCATCATAATAAGTCAATGGAGGAAATGATATGAAGGTCTTAGGAATTTGCGCCAGCCCGCGCGGCTCAAAGAGCGTGACCCTGCGTCTGATCCAGGCTGCCCTGGACGGAGCGAAAGCTTCCGGAGCGCAGGTGGAACTGGTGGACATCTGCAAGCTGGATATAAAGTTCTGCAACGCATGCCAGGTATGCTTCAAGGAAGGCAAATGTGTGCACAAAGACGACTTCCAGGGGCTTTACGATAAAATCTTGGCTGCGGATGGCCTGGTCTGGGGTGCGCCAAATTATTTCCGCTCGGTGACGGCTCAGATGAAGACGCTCATCGACCGCATGGCAGATGCCGTTCACTGCCAATTACTGCATGGAAAGTACTGCTGTAGCGTGGCTAGCGGTGGGAGCAACTATGATCAGGTTACAACATATCTGGACGGCCTCATGCTCAACTTTGGAGCTTTTGTTACAGGAAGCGTGGGAGCGGCCATGAACCAGGGGCCATCGGCTCAAGAAGAAGCGGAGAAGAAGGCTTTGCTGCTCGGCAAATCTCTGGCAGAGGATATCAGGATCAAACGCGACTATATCGAGCAGAGGGAGATGCAAGAGGAGATCCGGGAGTATTTCAAGAAGCTTGTTCAGATGAACAAAGAAAGCTGGGAGCACGAGTACGAGTACTGGAATAAGCTTGACTGGAAATAATAGCTAAAACGTGAAGGGAGGGCTTTGTGCATTTGCATCAGGTCGATTTATGCACCCATGCATGATACACAGATGCACAAAGCGCTCACAACGAATTATGAAATCTTTTTAGCGGCAAAATTTGCTTAAGCTGCCTCGGCCTTATGACCCACTGGCAGGATCGCGATGGGCGTCTCACCGGAGTCGAGACGGAGATATTCTCGAGTCTTGTTCTCATCAAAGCCTGCGGTATAGGTAGATCCAAGGCCCAGGGAGACGACCTCCAGGAGCAGGTTTTCAGACGCAGTTCCCGCCTCGACATAAACGAATCGGCTCAGGTCCTGACCTGGGATTTTGTTCATGCGCTCAAAGACGCCGGTGACTATGAAGACCGCAGGAGCGCTCTTTCGCCAGTCCTCCTTGCCGCCCATACTGGAGCTGAAGAGCTCAGGGATCTTGTTTCCTTGGGCTATGGCGGTCAGGTTGTGATCCTGGGGCGAGTAATGATAGACGCCGGAAGGCAGGTCGGTCACATTTCCTGCCAGAAGATAGAGTTCCAGCGGGTATGTGGCCATTGCGGAAGGGGATGTGCGGTGGCCTTTGTCATCCGTTACGCCCTGAGCTGCCCAGCAGAGCTGGGAGATCTCAGCCAGAGTCAGAGGCTCTTTGGTGAAGCTTCGGATGGACCGTCGCTGCATGAGGGCATTCTCCACGCTCATTTTACCGTCGATGCGGGGCTCTTGCAGCGTTATTACATCGGTAGCTTTCTGATTGGAGCTGTCCGACTGGGCCATGGTGGCCGTGAAAAAGACGGTCAGGCCAATAACAATTGCGATCATTGCTATTTTTTTCATACTTCTCACGAGATTGGATTGTTTAAAAAAGCCGTATATAAATAACTGGTACAGATCAGTCAACCCTTAAAATTCCGGATAACTTTTTAATATTATACCGTGCATAATCATGATTATGCTGACACTGGAAGAGGGCCGTCTGGCTGTTCGTCTGGCCAGAGGGGCTCTAACCGGCTACATTGAGAAGAGGAAGATCATACCGCCCCAGGGCCTTCCTCCCGTATTCGAGGAGAAGCGAGGTGTCTTTGTAACCCTGCACGAGGACGGGGACCTGCGTGGCTGCATCGGCTATCCTCAGCCTATCATGCCGCTTGGCAAAGCCATCGTGGACTCGGCGATAAACGCGGGATGTCGTGATCCTCGTTTTCCCAGCGTGCGCTCGGGAGAGCTAGGAAGGATCGAGATGGAGGTGACAATATTAACCAAGCCAAAGCCCTTCACCGAGCCCAAAGAGAAGCTGCCCCAGCTGGTGGTGATCGGCAGGGATGGGCTGATAGTCTCCAAAGGACCTTTCACCGGCCTGCTACTGCCCCAGGTGGCCCCGGAGTGGGGCTTCGACTCGCAGGAGTTTCTCTCCCAGACCTGCGTCAAGGCTGGGCTGCCGCCCGATGCCTGGCGGGATGAGGGTACTGAGGTGCAACACTTCCAGGCGCAGATCTTCGCAGAGGTGGCGCCTGAGAGGGAGGTTTTCGAGAAGAGCTTCACGGAGAGCGGCTGCGGGACGGTATAGTGAGGGCAATAGAGTGAATCCCTCCAAGTGGACGGTAGAGTTAAGCAACATCAACAAAAACTAAGCCGAAGTGCGCAAGTTGCACGCACTATGAATCGAATCAAATCCTCACTCTTTTTCCTCTTCCTCGCCGCCCTGTACTGATGCCAGTTCTGCCTGGCCAATCCCTTCTCTGCGTAGCTGGCTGCCACACTCGCCGCCACGGCCCTCTCCACCCGCTCATCGAGATTGCGCCGCTCAGAAGCCGCCTTCTTGACGACGACGTAATTGGCGATGAGAAAGAGGGGGAACATGAGAATACAGATTACGATTATCTGCCAGATTTCCATAGAAATAGTCTGTCTCCAGAATAAAAAATAAAAGGAGCTCCTCATGAGCGCATCTTCTTCTATCAGGTCGATATGAGTTGGATAGACCTATTCGGAAGAATGCTTTGGCCAAATGTCTTCAAATTTAGACTTGTAAAATTGAGTGCATAGGAATAATTTGAGCCAT
>JAQTYS010000344.1 GCA_028688175.1 Methanothrix sp.
CCCCGCTGGCAGCAGCGCCTGCAGATCCAGGTCAAAGGCAGGCGCATGGCTCTGGGCGGAGTGGTAGAGGAGAAGGGTGAAGGAGACGCGCTCCTCGGGGGCGGTAAAGGGTCTGGCTGCCTGCATCTCCAGCGCCAGATCGGGCTCGACCACGGCGATGGACCCGGCCTCATCTGCATCGGCCTTGCTGGCTGCGCCCTCAAGCCAGCTCATGCTGGCTATCGTTCCTGCTAGGACCGCGCCGTCCTGGTTTTCGGGCGCATTTGCCAGCTGGCAGTTGTAAGCTATCTCGATGGTATTTGCGGGACCAGCGTCCCCAAAGAACCAGCTGATCTGCCGGGAGCCGTCGGAATTTTCGTCAACCAGTTCGCGCTGCAAGCCCGGTCCCTGCACGGACAGGCTGCTCTTGTTGTAGGTGAGGCCATGTGGAATAGTATCGTTTATCCACAGGTTGTGAGCGTCGCGGGCCAGGTCGGCGGAGATCTCAAAGCGGGCGGCTTCACCTATAGCCAGGCTGTGAGGCTGGTCTGGCATCTTTCGGATGGCAGTTCTTGCACCAAGAACAGAGTATTGGCTGATCTCCTGGCAGGGACTGTAGCCCCAGCGGGTTTGAAAGGTGCTGGTGTAGCTGCTCTGGGTGGATCGCGTTATGGATCTGAGGATGATCCTCTCAGTCTGGCCTGGTGCAAAGGATGCATAACTCCAGTTTTGTTCTTTATTCGGTGAATCAATCTCTGCAAGTTGCAGGCCTTGATCAATAGTCACATTGACAACCACATTGTAAGCCGTCCCATCCCCATCGTTTTCCAGCATAATGGTCCACGCAATCTGATCACCCTTTGCGATATCGAATCGATCTGGAGTTGAGGTAATACTCAAATTGGCTCTTCTGATGGTTAATGGAAGTGGCAAAGCGAGCGTTTTGCCTTTCGTGGAGCTGATCTCTGCCGATAGCTCTGCCTGGCTTGGTGCGCTGCAGTCGGCAGTAAGATTGAACTGCAAACCCAGAGACTCGCCGGCATATGTGTCCACAGAATTTCCGCCATTGAAGCTTCCTGGAGTTGCCGCCTGAAATTTCCAATCCTGATCGCGGTCCAGATCCTTACCATTGGGACTACGAGCCCAGCAGAGGTCATTGTTCTTATCATCCTTGACCGAGGATGTGCGGTCGAGCTCGTTGCCGACAGAGTCCTGAAGGGAGATGCTAAATGGGTAAGAGTTGACCAAGGAGCCATTGGTCCAGGTGATGATTTGATAGCCATCCGGCATAATGATTGTATCCGGGGGAATGGAAACCGACTTGCTGTAGTAGCTGTCGATCAGTTTCCACCTGCCGATATTGACTGCTTGGGACGATGGATTGTATAGCTCAATCCATTCCTTTTTAGTATCAGTGCCAGGAGGATTGGGCTCCCATTCGTTGATTATGATGTGCCTACAGGATTTTAGCGCTCCAGAAAGGTCCCATTGCAGAGACGGACCGTTCTGGCGAGCCTCGATAGATGACTTTACGCCGCGCCAAATGATATTTGAGTTTCCGGCAAAGCTGAACCCATCAGGAACCTCAAGCAGTGCAGACAGGCTGCTGGCATCATCGCTGGATATAAAATTCATCTCATAGACGCCATCTCCCGAGACATCTACTTCGGAAGGGCCAGAGAGGCTCAGAGACGAGGCAGAGGCTGGCAGAATGATTGTAGAAAACAGTACAAACAGGGTCAGCGAAATGCAGAGAGATCGACTTGTTTCACTCTCTTCGTATAATTTTAGTCTATTGTATATATTTCCATCAATGTATTTGCCTGCACTTGGATTATGGCTTTCTGTATCGTATCTTGTCGGCATGGATGTGGTGCACCCGAAATTTATTTCGTATCTTTGGTACTGATCAGTAATACGAATATCTTATTTAATTTTTTCCATAAGATCTTCTGGGAAGAACTATTATAAATCACATAATATTTATTTCTCTCATCTGCTAATTCTCGGTTGTCCTCGTGCAAGCCTTCTGCGCAGCGCAAGGCGGGCGGGAGATGTGCCCAGTCCAGTGGATCGCCTCGAAGGTGCGCAGGGCGAGAGCGCAAGGGATGGCTAGCAGACTTAAGGTCTCAGTCCCACTTGCCGAGTGCTGGCCCGCCAGCATTGTAAGCTGCAGGTTGGCGATGGATCTGCAAGAATTGTCATTTCCTTATCGGGATTTCACGTTCTTCGCGCCTCGCGTGAAATCTGGCCCGTTTTAATATCTAGCGAAGCCGGTCAGCTTTGATTGCCAACCATTGCCCTTCAATCAGCCCACGAAGAACTCATAAAGAAATGTCGAACCTGGCCGGCTGCGCTCCCCCGCGCGCGTGCGGCCAAGCTCGCCCAGGTGGGCCCGGACCCGCAGGCGAGCGCACACGCGAGCCCACCAAGCGACTTTCTTCTTCGATTAAAAATCAGTTTGTGATTGAGATGATAGTGATCACTGAAAGAGGCCGCAATTTTCTTAGAATCTAATAAAAATCTCACTCTTTCTTCCTCTTCCTTGCAGTCCTGTACTTGGGCCAGCTCTGCCGGGCCAGCCCCTTGTCTGCGTAGCTGGCCGCCACGCTGTCGGAGACTGCTCGTTCGATCCTTTCGTCGCGACTGCGTCGCTCCGATGCTGCCTTCTTGACGACGACGTAGTTGGCGATGAGAAAGAGCGGGAACATGAGAATACAGATCACGACTATCTGCCAGATTTCCATAAAAATAGTCTGTTGCTGGAATATAAAAGGAGCACCTTTTGCTCAACCAATAGTATCGT
>JAQTYS010000345.1 GCA_028688175.1 Methanothrix sp.
CTCCATTCTTCTTTCGCGACGTATTTCCCAAAGCAGAGCGGGAACATCCGGGTCGCGGTCCGGGTCGTTTGGTAAAGAAGCCAGTGTAAGCGGAGCTGTTTTCTTGATTCCTTTGGCTATTGCTGTAGCATCAAGAGGACGGTTGCGGATAGCATTGATTGATGCATCTATGTCTGCCTGAGTAACAGCAGGACCCGATAAAGTTGCAAGCTCTGCCTTGGCCTCTATCCAGTTAAGAACAACTTCTGCAAGCCGCATTACCGGAGCGTCGTTGGTATTTGTGTTGGAGCCGTACATTGCAGGATAAGGTCCCGGATAAAGTTTAACACCCTCTCTGTCTATAAACTTGCAGGCATAAAGTAAAGTGCTTGACTCTTTTTTGGGCGCATCCCAGAAAGTAGCCTCAAAGCGAGGGTCACGGGTTGCAACCATACTCTTTATATCTAACTTGTCTGCATTTGCAACTGTTGAGATTTTATAAGGGTTACCATCGTTGCAGATGAATGATTTTGCCAGTGAGAGGTTAGGTG
The DNA here is from genome assembly GCA_028688175.1 of Methanothrix sp. Classification (GTDB taxonomy): domain Archaea; phylum Halobacteriota; class Methanosarcinia; order Methanotrichales; family Methanotrichaceae; genus Methanothrix. The sequence continues at coordinate 531 of JAQTYS010000345.1, forward strand.
CCGGACTTTGACTTTCGGTAAGATTTGAATATGAAGCAACATGGTGGGTTACTCCCAGCGCAGCATCATAATGCCTGTACATTATAACTTCTTTGTTGCCTGCCAGGTCCTGAGATCCGAACAGTGAACGGAAGTCGCTGCCAAAAGAGAATTTGCCCGAACTCATTACAATATTTGCAGCGGCTACTGCCTGCTCCAGATATTTTTTGGCTTTTTCATTATTGTTCATGTGATATTTCTGCCATGTTCCCTCGAACAGCATGAATCTCGAAATGAAACCTGCAGCTATATACCGGTTAAGATACTGGACGTTTCCGTCCGAAAGCCTCATGTTTTCAAGCGCATAGGCAAAATCGTCATATACCTTATCCATGACCAGCGTTCTGCTGTCTCTGTCTTTATAAAGCAAATCCAGTTCTGTTTCCTTGACAACCTTGTCAAAATAAGGCACATCCCCAAATACACTCACAAGACGGCTGTATTCATAGCCTCTGTAGAACCTCGCAACAGCACTCCAGTGATTATATACCTCGGAAGTGATGTATACATTTTTCATCGTTTCTATCCTTTCCAGAAACAGATTTGATTTCCTCACCCAGGCGAAGTTCCAGGTAGGCCCTGCATACGTTATCATCATCGAAGGCGTTTCGCTTACAGATGACCTTGATGCCGGAGCCTGCGTTTCAAACCCGCCCTGCTTTCCGGAAGAGGTGAAGTCGTCGGAGAAGTAATAACCTCTCAGGGGAGCATAATCCACACCCCACGCAGAGTTATATCCGACAAAATAGTTTTCATAAAAGCCATTCGAGAATAACCTCAGGCTGTTCTCTGATGTCCAGTAGATTTGGTCGTCCATAGTTGTCAGCGGCGGTCTTTCGAGGAATTTGCTGCAACTTGCTAAACCAAGAGTAACTACAGATAATAATATTAATATGTATTTTTTCATGATTCCTGTATTTTTAGAAGTTCAACTGTAGTCCCACTGATGCGCTCTTGAAAGTTGGTACTCCAACTCCAGTACGGCCCAGATTGTAGTTAGATGTGTTCCACATTGAGTATCCTGCAATTTCCTCGGGATCAATAGGGAGAGTTCCAAGATGGTCAAATGTGAAGAAGTTTTCCAAAGCAGCATAGATGCGCACTTTGCTTATTTTAGCCTTTCTGAGCAAATTTGAAGGTAAGGTATAACCAACGGTTATGTTCTTTATTCTTATGTAGGCCATATTAAGCAAATACCTGGTCTGAACCTGCATATTGAGAGTTGTGCTGCTTCCTGCCTGATTGTAAGGAGCAGGATAGAAGGCATCTGTCCTGTCTTCCCTCCAGAAGTCTCCTGCGATAGCCTGTGGCATTGCGCCGTCTGCAGAGTTGAAGCCAGGTATGGCAAGAAATCCTTCTCCCCATACATCGCGCTTGCCTACTCCTTGAAGGAATACGGATACATCGAATCCTCTGTAATCTGCTCCCACGCGGAAGCTGTATTCATAGCGTGGAGTAGAATTACCTATGATTTTCAGGTCGCCGTAATCGGGATCACCATTGGCATTTACCAGCATTCTGTTTCCAGGTGTGATAATTCCGTCGCCATTAAGGTCTTTAAACTTAACGTCACCCGGGCCAAAACGGAAGTTGCCGGACTGAAGTTTACCCTGAGTTGCCGCTGTAGCATCAACTTGTTTGTTAACGGTGAATCCGTCTTTAGAGGTTGTTGTAACAAGCTTTCCGTCGTTACCATACTCAAAGTCGCTCTTCTGGAACAACCTGTCTGTTTCATAACCCCAGATTTCGCCATAAGTCTTGCCAACGTACCACGAATCGATGCTGTTTGTAGAACCGTATTTGGTAATTTTTGTCTTTGCATCGGAGAATATGGCAACCATATTAATTCCCAAACCATTTGCAAAGCGGTGGTTATAGTCTACCATAAGCTCAAATCCATTGGTTCTTAAAGAGCCGAAGTTACTTTGCGGAGCTCCCGTACCAAAGGTAGCAGGAATGCCCTCCATTGGAACAATCATGTTCTTAGTATCTCTTTTAAACCATTCAAACAGCAAACCCAGCTCTCCGTTAAAGAACCTGGCATCGAGACCAAGGTTAAGTGTTGTAATGTCCTGCCATGTAACAGATGTTGACACGGCTCCAGGTGTACTGAATCTGTACAGCTTTGAGTTTGCAAGAAGCCAGCTGTTGAATGCACCTCCCATTGTTGGTACATACAGGGAATTGCCTACAGACTGGTCACCTATTGTACCCCA
>JAQTYS010000346.1 GCA_028688175.1 Methanothrix sp.
AATACCAGTTCCAGGTGGTCAAGAACGCTCGCGCTCTGGCGGACAGACTGCTGGAGAACAAATTCAATCTGGTCTCAGGCGGCACAGACAACCACCTCATGCTGGTCAAGCTGATCAAAGAAGGCATAACCGGCAAGGTTGCCGACGAAACCCTGGAGAGAGCAGGCATTACTCTGAACAAGAATATGATACCCTTCGATCCGGCCACGCCCTTTGTCACCAGCGGCATTCGCATCGGCACGCCAGCCATGACCACCCGAGGAATGAAAGAGTTGGAAATGGTGAAAATAGCCGATATGATCACCTCGGTTATTCGGGATATTAAGAACGAAGATACAATAGCTGATGTTCGCAGGCAGGTTAGGGAGCTATGTGCACAGTTCCCGCTCTATCCGGATCTGGCTTGATTAATATGATAATCGATGGAAAAGCTCTGGCGGCAGAGGTTGAGGTCGAGACCGCCCAGAGGGTTAAAAAGCTGGCAGAGAGAGGAATTGTGCCCGGCCTGGCCACGGTGCTGGTGGGTGAGAATCCCGCCTCGCAGATGTACATAAGGCTCAAGCATTCCGCCTGCACCAGGGTAGGCATTCGATCTGAGAATGTTGTTCTCCCCGAGAACAGTTCTGAGGAAGAGCTCATCGCCAAGATCCAGGAGCTCAATGGCCGCCAAGACATTAACGGCATTCTCCTGCAGCTGCCTCTGCCCAGGGGCCTGAGCCCTCAAAAGGCCATGATGAGCATATTGCCTGAGAAGGATGTGGACGGATTTCATCCCGTGAACATGGGCGCACTTCTTCTGGGTGCGGAGCGCCTGGTGCCCTGCACCCCGCGGGGCATCATCTATGCCCTGGAAAAGCTGGGCAAGAAGCTGGAGGGAGCAGAGGCGGTGATCGTGGGCCATAGCAATGTTGTCGGAAAGCCCATCGCAGCCATGCTTCTCAACCGAAACGCCACGGTTCAGGTCTGCCACGTCTTCACCAGGACCCTGGCCGAGCACACCAAAGACGCGGAGATATTGATAGTAGCAGCAGGCGTTCCCGCCCTGATCAAGAAGGAGATGGTCCGGCCAGGTGCTATTGTCTTTGATGTGGGCATCAATCGCGTGGGAGACAAAACGGTGGGCGATGTGGACTATGAGAACGTGAAGGATATCGCCTCTGCCATAACCCCGGTTCCGGGCGGAGTAGGACCGCTCACCGTGGCCATGCTGCTCTCCCAGACGGTATTTGCGACAGAGAGGCAGGCAAAATAAGCATAAAAAATAGATCTTGTGTCCTCTTGCAGTCTCTCAGATTTCCGGCTGGCTGAGGTGCGCAGGCATCTCAGGCCAGCTCCCGGGTTTCTTTCTAAAGTGACCTTCAGCAGTAGCCTGTGATAGCATGGGCCAATCCTCCTCAAGGGTGCCATCTTCTACATACCTCTGCAAGTAAAGGCCAATGCAGTAGTGGCTCTTCTCCCGTACCCCATCTCGAAAGAGAACAGCGCGGGCTGAATGAAATACTGCCAGGTACGCAGAAGAGATAGCGGACCGCAAAGCTTATGATTGCTCGCTCTTGGACCGGGAAGGCTCAACCTTGCGTAGCAGGCCCCGCTCAAAGCAATCATCAATATTCTTCAAGTGACTCACCTTTCAGTGTTACTTGACCAATAATCAGGGAGTTGTAAAAAGGTTTATCTTCTCTCTTGAGCCTCTCCAGCTTTTCGGGCGTTAGAACCAGCAGATTTACTTCAGCTCTTGTTTGCAGGCTCAAATCCTTCTGCATCCTTGCCAACATGCTCTCAGCAGGCAAGCTATCGGCTTTTATCCAGACATCCAGGTCGCTTTCCTGGTGGTTTGTGCCCCTAGCCCAGCTCCCGTAAAGGCCCAGGCCCTTGGCAGAGCCCAAGGAAAGAGTCGACAGATCTATCATCTCCAGGTTGAGCAAGAGTTTGATGGCCCGAGAATGAGCGCAATCATGGGGAGAATACTCTCGACCATCCTTTTGCAGCAAACCGTATTCCACAAGGAGGCGAAGATAGCGAGAAACAAGTCCTTTGGTAACTCCTGAAGCCATTGAAACCTCAGCCACGCGAAAGGAATTGCGAAACATCACATAGCGTAGAACCTTAGCTCGCTCCACCGTCTTAAACAATTCAATGAGCATGCATAGCATTATGTTTACATGCTATAAACACTTAGTTTATAGGCTGAAAACTATTCGTTTACAGGATATAAACACGACTTGAGATCATTGATATGTATCCTTCTGCCGGTAAAGAAAAGCTAATATAACGAAGCAATGATGGGGGAGGCATGAACAGTCTCATGCGGATGATTTGCTTATGAGTTCAATGAGATCAAGTAAAGCACTACTGGTGGTTGACGTCCAAAATGATTTCTGTCCTGGCGGCGCTTTGGGCATCCACGGGGGTGACAGGATCATCCCCACTCTTAACAGGTACATCAAGCATTTTGAGCGGGAAAATTTGCCGATTATTGTGACCAGGGATTGGCATCCTAAAGTTACCAAGCATTTCCAGCAATTCGGCGGAGTATGGCCTGAACATTGCGTCGGAGAAAGTTATGGTGCCCAGTTTCATCCGGAGCTTGAGCTTCCCAAAGAGGCCCTGGTGATGTCCAAGGGCATGGACCCGGAAGAAGACAGCTATTCCGCCTTTCACGCAACAGATTCAAGCGGAATGGCTTTTGCGGATCTATTGAAAAATCTAGGAGTTACGCAGATTTATATCGGCGGGCTGGCTACGGATTATTGCGTCAAATATTCCGCGCTGGATGC
>JAQTYS010000347.1 GCA_028688175.1 Methanothrix sp.
GAATTCTATGCCTTTGATAATTTAATATGCGAAGAAATCTTTGATGCCATCAAAGAAAATGAATTCCGGTCTTATTTCCGGACAAAGGTGGGATTCGTATTTCAAAACTCGGATGTTCAGCTCTTCTCTTCCACAGTATTTGAGGAGATTGCCTTTGGACCCTTGCAGCTAAACCTGCCGCTCGATGTGGTAAAATCCAGAGTGGAAGATGTCATGGAATTGATGGAGATCGGCAAATTGCGCGATCGATCGCCCCACACCCTCTCCGGGGGAGAGAAGAAGAAGGTGTGCATCGCTTCTGTTCTTGTTAACAATCCCGATGTGCTCTTGCTGGATGAGCCCTCGGCAGGCCTGGACCCCAGAACACAGCTCTGGCTGATTGAGCTTCTCCAGGAGCTGGCGCATGCCGGCAAGACTGTGATAACTGCCACTCATGACCTGGAGATCATCGATCAGATCAGCAAGAGGGCCATAGTCATGGGGGAGAATCACAGCGTTAAGATGGACCGGGATGCAGAGAGTGTCCTCTCCGACTACGAGCTGCTGCTATCTTCCAATCTGGTGCATGAGCACACCCATCTGCACGGCAAGCTGGTGCATGAGCATCTGCATGTACATGGGCAAGAGCACAAGCATCACGATCAATAATCACTCATCCGTTCGCAATTCCAAACAAATCCTCAACATTCGACATCTTAGACTCAGACCCAAGGAGAATGACCACATCATCGGGCTGGAGTACAAAACTCCCATCAGGATAATTGATTATCTCAGAGCCTCTATATATCGCCAGCAAAGTTGCGCCGTATTCTCTCAGTCCTATGTCGGCAACGCATCTTCCCGACGCCAAAGAGCCTTCGAAAACCTTTAGCGTGATGATATCGCTGCTGATCTGGTTGAGATCTGCGCTACAGTAAGGCTCTTTGGAGAAGCTGCGGAACATCTCATATCCATCTGATCTGATGCGGTCAATAAAGGACCCGATCCTATCCCTGGGCACATCGTACTTCTCTAATACTCTGCTGAATATCTCGACAGAGGTCTCATATTCCTCTGGAATGACCTCATTTGCTCCAAGATTGTGCAGAATTCCCATCTCCTGAATGTAACGAGTTCGGGCAATTATATAAATTTCCGGATTCAATCTTCTGGCAAGGTCGGTTATTCTGCGGGTTGCCGCTTTATCTGAGATTGCTATCACCATCACTCTGGCTTTATCGATCCCATTATGATGAAAAACATTCTCCTGGGTCGCATCCCCATAGACGATCGGCTCGCCGTTCTTTGCTTCAGTTTTAGCAATCTCCGGATCGATATCTATGATAACATAAGGAATGCTCTCACTTCTTGCGGACAGCGCCACATTTCTGCCATTAACGCCATAGCCTATGATAATGAGATGATCGTTCATGGCTTTGACATTAGCATTTATTACAGGCTCAAAGGAATTCGAGGATCTCAATTTTTTGGTGAACGGCAGTCGAGCCGCTGCATCAGCTACCCGGGGGGATATGGTCATGATGAGGGATGCAGCAGCCATGCTGAGCACAGTTACTACAAGAAATGTCTGATAAACCTCCTCTGAAAGCAGACCATTCTCCAGACCTACCTGAGAGAGAACGAAGGAGAATTCGCCTATCTGGCTCAGGGCAAGGCCGACGAGAATTGCTATGCGAAGAGGAAGCCCAATAAGTGTTGTCACAAAGCCTGCGATCAAGGCTTTTAATATCATGACGCATGAGGCAAGCAGCACGATATACACCGGATTTTGCATCAGGAAATTTATATCCAGAAGCATTCCAATAGACACGAAGAAGAAGCTGGTGAAGGCATCTCGCAGCGGCAGTACACTGCCAAAGGCCTGGTGGCTGTATTGAGACTCGGATATCGTAAGGCCTGCTAAAAATGCACCCAATCCCAGGGACAGACCAGCCAAGGAGGTGATCCAGGCTACTGCAAAACATATTGCAACCAGGCTCAGCAGAAATAGTTCTCTATCGCCGATCCTGGCAATATGATATAACGCCTTTGGCACAATCCATTTAGCGCTTACTATCACCATGATGATCAAGCCCAGGCCTTTAGCTAGAATGGAGATGGGAGAATCTGTAACTCCATTCGCAACTCCCGGCAGGAGGGGTGTGATAAGCATAATGGGAACTATTGCTACATCCTGAAATATCAATATGCCAAGGATCGTTCGACCTTGCGGGGTATAAAACTCCAATCGGCTCTGGATTATCCTGAGCACAATGGCCGTACTGCTGAGAGATATGAGAAAACCAAGAAGAATCGAGGTTCCCACAGGCAAGCCCAGAAGTCTCATTATGGCAAAGACTGCAATGGTGGTCAGGGCAACCTGAAGCGATCCGCCTACCAGGACGTACTTCTTGATATTCAGCAGGTCCTTTAAAGATACCTCCAGGCCGATGCTAAAGAGCAGAAGGATAACCCCAATCTCAGCCAGGACGCTGACCTGGTCCGCGACATGGATTAATCCCAAACCCTGTGGACCTGCTAATGCTCCTGTAACCAGAAAGCCTACGATGGTGGGTGCCTTGATTTTATGAAATATAAACAGGACTAATACTGAGAGCACAAAAATGACAGCTATATCCCCTAGCAGCGGTATTTCCATAAATGATTTCGATGAATAGACTTGTATTAATAGATGCTCTGATAAAGAGAGATCAATTATGTCTGAATATACAAGGTGTTCAATGCAAAAATGAGGCTGATCCAATGCGTGGACTGCAATTATTACTCTTCTTC
>JAQTYS010000348.1 GCA_028688175.1 Methanothrix sp.
CAAATTCTTTCATAAAAATAAAATCATTTATTGCTTAAATATTTTCTAATCCACCATTTTTTAATCGCCGGCAAAGATTGAATTGACAAAAAGAAGCCCACGGTCGGCACTAATGCGTTCAACAAAAAATTTTTGACGCCAATAAAATACAAAACAAACGAAGCAATAATATAAGTGATTAAACAAACGGAAAAAATTCTAAATCCGCTCGTCTCCCAAGCCTTATCCGCTTCCACGCGCCGGTTGCGCTCTTTGATTATTTCAATTTCTTTTTCTATATTTATAATTTTTTCTTCCATATTTTTTTATCTCGGAGTTTTTCCCCTATTAATAAAACTCTTACTCGACAAGATAATTAACGGCGTTAATTTGAAATTATCCCAATTTCGGCAAGGAAAAAGGATTTTTCAAATATTTTAAATAAAGTTTAATATTATCAAAATGATCAAAAGCAAACTCTTTTTTGGGCGGTAAATTATCTAAATCAAACCAAGCTTGTTCGCTGCTTTCATTGTCTGCTGGTTGAATTTTCTTCTTGGCAACACAAAAATTAACAAAAGAAATATTTTGTCGATCCTCAGCGCGGCGATCCGGCTTATCAATAATACGAAATAAAACTACCTTTCCCACCTTGTAGCCAGTTTCTTCCAAAATCTCCCGGCATGCCGCTTCCTTGATATTTTCATTTCTTTCCATAAAACCGCCGACTAAGCTCCATTTGCCTCCCTCCAGAAAATCTTTTCTTCTTTTAACGAGAAGAATTTTTTTGTTTTTAATAACTAAATTATCAATCACGGCATGCCGTAATGAAGTCTGGTGATGATTTTCAAATTCACATTTAATCATAAAAGTAGATTATTTTATAATTTCTTCATCGCTTCCGCAAATTCTTCATCCGTCGCTTCTTCGCCTTGAAGAATCGCACAATTTTTGTTTTGCCAATATGGCAATTGATTAATATTTTTTCTCACAATTCTTTCGGCCATCAACCGGTCGCCGCCGATCGCAGTGATAAAAAATTCTACGCCGCCGTTAAAAATTTCTTCGCAAGTTTTAACACTGCCATCTGCATTAACACAGTGCAGACAAAATTCTGAATTTTCATCGCCCCTGGCGAAGTCTTCTTTTTTTTCTAGCGGCATGCCGCAAGCTGAACAAAATTTCATAGATTTAAAAATAATTAATAGCTATTTTAATCTAAACGATGCCTTGACCGTTACCATCACGTCTTTCTCAATGCTGGAAGTATCATAACTGCCGTAGTCCGAAACGTCAACCGAGTCCGGAGGCAGAACCTGAACCACACCGCTTGAAGCCGCTTGCACACTTCCCACCTGCCGGCCGGTGCCCGCGGCGATTTTCTCGGCGCGCGCCTTGGCGTCTTTCACTGCTTCGGTGAGAAGCGAAACGCGCAGATCCGGCAATTTGGAATAATAATATTCCAGCGACTGCACGGAGATTATCGCGCCCTGCGCGGCGAGCGACGGCACTTGCTTGGAAATGTCCGTGATTTTATTCACGTCGCCTGATTGCACCGTGACGGTTTGGCTAAGCTGATAGCGCAAATCACTAAAAGTGTTTTGATCATAAACCTGATTCATTGACACCGGACTTTCGGCAATGTTCTCGTCGGCGATCCCTGCCTTTTTCAAAAGTTCGCGCGTCAAACTCAAATCATGCGCCACTTGCGAATAGCCGGTTGAAAGATTCGCGGCCGGAGCGATGCGCGATAAATTAATGATCAATTTTCCTTGATCCGCAGTGACGCGCGTTTTTGCCGAACCGGTAACCGCAAAATTATCTTTGGTATTAACCGACTGGGCGGAATAATAAAATCCGCCAAAAATCAGCATACCCACCACGAAGGCAACACCGCTAATCGCAGCTAAAATTTTTTGTTCTGACATAGAATTTAAAAATTAAAATTAATACACGCCAATGGAAATATAATTTACTGAAAAATTTATTTTTAAATTATCGGAATTATCAGGATTCAAAGAAAATTGATAAATAGATGGACAACTGTACGCGCCGGAATTACCATCTTTGAATAAAAATAAATTTTCTTTATTGCAATCAGATATGATTAAATTTTCAACATCTAAAAGATAATAGGTATCATTAGCTACATTTTTAAAATATTCTCGACAAGAAATCCGGCTATCACAACTGTTTTGCGAAAAATTTTGCCATTGTTCGTCGGAAAATTTTGGCGAATTCAAAGCATCTCCAATTTTTCCAATTTCCAATAATTTTATTTTCAAATCACTAGCGCTATTTTTGTAAGTTAAACTTTGGCCGACACGCAAATCAAAATTGTCAGATTGATTATCAGTAATCGGCTTTTTCAAAAAATAAACATAAATCAAACTGAATGCCAATATAAAAATAATCAAAATTGCTAAAATGATAATGTATTTTTTCTTCATAAAATTATATAATTAAAAAACGAATACAAAGTAAATTTTATAAAAATTTAAATTATCAATTTTCTACTTTAAATATACCAAAAATAACATTTTCTGTCTAAAAAAATCAGCTTTATGGGCTGATTTTTTGACTTTATCATATTTAAAATCATTTGAGTGGTTTGCCTTGAATAATCTGATCAACTTCTTCATAGCCGGTTGGAAAGGCGTAATTGTAGCGCGCGGGTAGAGCAAAAACATAGTCGGCATTGCGCCCAAGTTCGCTCGGGCCGATTGGCGCGGCGCCGATGTGGAATTTTTCCGCCAAGAGATCATCCCACTGCGCGAGCGTAAAAAT
>JAQTYS010000073.1 GCA_028688175.1 Methanothrix sp.
CCACCAATACAGTGATCGCCGCCGAAGGCGCTATGAGGCCGCTCCCCATCAATACGATCTATCATGTCCTTACTGACCTTACTAATAAGAGCATGAAGGTGAAGTTCTATCTCATGAACGGGCCCATCGATCCTGAGACAGGAAAGAATACATCTATATTCTCGCCATACATCACATTTGGGATGAACAGTTCAATTGAAAAGTAGTGGGACGTGTTAGGCTCCCAATAATTTTTCATCGGTTACACCTCCAGCCGGAGGCATCGACCTTTTCTCTGTGATCTCCTTTGCGAGCATTGGGCCGCTATCTGGCTTGTCGGAGTCGTGTCGGTCCTTCACAACCAGATAGATAATAATATATCCGTGAAAGCAGTTGATAATTCTGATGGGAATGCTGACAAAATTGATAAAGACCGCAATTAGCGCTGTTCTGCTCAACAAAGCGATGAGGAGTGCCTTTTTAGCGGGATTGATAAAATCATTGAAATGGACGCTTCAGCCATCGACAAGATCAGGAATAATGGCATTTTTCGCCAAACTCGCAAATTCAGTATCACGGTCAGTGCCAGGTAAGGGCAGCTCTAACCTTCTTTCAATTCTCTTAGAATTATTGCTCCTCCGATTTGCCAAACGAAGCGGTTTTCTGGGCCCTGCGGCACTCTCAGCCCTCGCTGCTCTCTTGCTGGGCACATTAAGAGGAAAGGTGGATAATTCCGGCAAAAACAGCAGAAGGCAAAAGGATCAAATCATTGACCACGATGATTACACCATCCTTGATGACAGGCATTGATGATAAATAGCAATCCGTTTATTCTCTTTTCATGACCTTAAAAGCCGTAGAAATGGTAGCCGAGCTCATGGCCCTCTCGGCACGCACCGCGCCCAAAGGCCGGGGCCAGGACTCCATTGTAATCAGAATTGTGACCGGCAAAGAGCTGGTGGAGCTTTCTAAGGAGCTTCGCCGCCTGGGCGAGGCGCGGGGCATCAAGTTCTTTCTGCGAGACGCCGGCAACCTGGAAAAGAGCGATGCTTGCCTTCTCTTGGGCAGCAAGGCCGCCGATAGCGTAGGACTGGACTGCGGAGGATGCGGCTATAGAGCTTGCAAAGAGATGCACGAGGCACAAAAACCGTTTAAAGAGAATGAGCTGGAAAAGCCCTTCCATGGCCCTAATTGCGTTATCAAGATAACTGACCTTGGCATAGCTTTGGGCTCGGCTGCCAAGACGGCCAGCCTGCATAATGTCGACAACCGCGTCATGTTCACCGCAGGAGTGGCTGCCCTCTCCCTGAACTGGCTAGAGGGTTGCAGCGTAGCCTATGGATTGCCACTCAAAGCTTCGGGCAAGAGCATCTATTTTGATAGACCGGTCTGAAGAGAGCTTGAAAGAGCAGGTGTGTATTCTTGGCCAAAATGAAGATTAGAGGCGGCGATCTGGACCTGGTGGAGTACGAGTTCCAGCCCTTTCACTCCGGAGAGTGCATTCACACATTGGGATTTGAAAGAGACTACATTCTTACGCCACACTCCGGTATCGTCAAGGCGATAGCCCCTGGGCGAATTCATCTTACCGTGTTGGATATGAACCGATTTGCTCCCGATCGACCGGGTGGGGGCGGCGTAGGATTTGCCCTGCAGATATACTGCTCAGCCGAGGTAGAGTGCACCGCCTCGGGCCTTGAGATAGATTACTCACGTGAGCCCATTATCCGCCATTTTGCAGAGGTCTTTAAAAAGACGGTGCATTATGAGGGTGGCTTTAAAATTGCAGTCTTTGACCACGAAAAGAAGCATGTCGGCCTGGGCTCGACCGGATCTGTGCTCTTAGCCCTGGGCCACGCATTGAACGCAGCTCTTGGCTCACCCCTCAACTCTGAACAGATTCGCCTGCTTATAGGTCACAATTATGTGGAGGAGACTGAGGATGGACAGGTGACCAGCGGCTTTGAGACGGGCGTGGGTCCGGCGGCTGCCACCTACGGAGGCATGGTCATTACTGGTGACGAGCTGGCGCTGGCCTACCGCCACAGCTTTGCAGAAGGCAAGAACGTCTTTATAACCATACCCCCTACAGCCGTCTCTTCAGCAGGAAGAGCTGAATTCGACCTGCTTATGAACCGGGCCAGGAACCTGGATTATCAGGACCGAGAACTCAAAGCATACCTTCTGCTCATGGATCTTATCCCAGCCCTGGAGCGAGGCGACCTGATAAAGATCGGAGACATCATCTGGGAGATAGAGTTTCGCGGCTCGAAGAGGGCAGAGGTAGAGCACCACGGCTTTGAGATCTACCGGCAGATGAGCTTCCTGCGCGAAGCCGGCCTGGAATTCGTGGGCATGAGCTCAGTAGGCCCCTCCATCGCTATTGTAACCGGCCAAAACCGTGAGGCGGTAGCAAGACTAATCGAGCCGTTAGGATTGGAGATCGCCATTGAGACCAAGGTGAATAACGAGGGGCTGAAGGTAATATTTCAATAGGAGCCTTTGAATTGTGAAGATCCTTCTCATGGGCAATCCCAACGTGGGTAAAAGCGTCATATTTTCCCGGCTGACGGGAATCGATGTTATCTCCGCCAATTACCCAGGCACCACCGTGGAATACACGGAAGGGCGCATGAAATTAGGCGAGCAGATGGCCACATTAGTGGATGCTCCGGGTGTATATTCCCTGGACCCGACCACCCGGGTGGAGGAGGTAAGTCGCAAGATCTTCTTGAAGGGCGCGGATGTGGTGGTAAACGTCATCGATGCCACCAATTTGGAGAGAAACCTAAATCTTACCTTGCAGATCCTGGAGTGGGGTGTGCCCACGATCGTAGCCCTCAACCTCTGGGATGTCGCAACCAGAAAGGGCATTGAAATTGATGTAAAAGCCCTGGAGAAAGAACTTGGCGTTCCCGTAGTTGCCACAGTGGCTGTGAGCGGCCAGGGCATTCGAGATCTGGTGGGTGCCTTGAATGAAGTAAGAGATGCAAGAGAAGTAAGGGAAGTAAGATCTTCGCCCATAACGAATTTCGATTCTGCGGATAAACGATGGGCCCGCATCGGCGAGATCGCTGCCAGGACGCAGAAGGTCATGCATCGCCATCCCTCCATCTTCGACCGTCTGGAGGATTTTTCTATCAAGCCGCTAACGGGAATTCCATTCGCAATGCTGGCTCTATATCTCTCCTTCAGCCTGGTGATTGAAGCGGGAGAGCTGCTGCAATTGAAGATCACCGATCCGATATTCATCGCCTACAGCCAATTCATAAGCGAGGTCGTAGAGAGCCATATCAGTTCACCCCTGCTGCGTGACATTCTGATCGGAACTTCTCCACAGCTGCTCAAGTCATTCGGCATCCTCACCACAGGCCTCTATATTCCGTTAGGTGTTGTTCTGCCTTTTCTCATTCCTTTTTACCTGGTGCTGGGCGTGCTGGAAGACATCGGTTACCTTCCCAGGCTGAGCATCATTTTGGATGCTTTCATGCATAGAATCGGACTGCACGGGGCTGCCATCCTGCCTTGCGTTCTAGGCATGGGCTGCAGCGTGCCTGCTGTTCTCTCCGTGCGCATCCTGGAGTCACCCAAGCAAAGGTATCTGGCTGCCACCCTTATGACCATGGCTATCCCCTGCGCCTCGCAGTCGGCCATGATCTTTGGCATGCTCGCCCCCTACGGTTTGAGATACATACTGGCCGTCTACCTGTCTCTTTTCACCACTTTTGCGTTGACTGGTTTTTTGCTGCATAGGTTTATCGGCGGGGAGTCTCCTGAGATCTTTTTAGAGATCCCACCCTACCGCATGCCGAACTTGCTTTCGCTCTTCAAGAAGACCTTTATTCGCATACGTGAATTCTTGAAAGAAGCTGTGCCCTATATTGCATTAGGCATGATTGTGATGAACTTCTTTTTCCTCTCCGGATTGATGCACCAGATAGGGGAGACAATGCGACCGGTTGTGTCAGGACTTTTAGGGCTGCCAAGCGACGCAGCCACGGCATTGATCATCGGCTTCCTGAGAAAGGATGTAGGGATAGGCATGTTCGCGCCCCTGGATATGAATGCTGTGCAATTGACAATTGCCTCTGTGGTGTTGGCACTGTATTTTCCTTGTGTAGCTACATTCATGGTGATGCTAAAGGAGCTGGGTATCCTCGGAACAGTCAAGTCTGTAGCATTGAGGCTGGTAGCGGCGCTCCTGGTAGGAACAGCTCTGCACCTCCTTTTGGCTTGAGGCTGGGTAATTGGCTGCAAAAGTTCTAAACCGTACAAAAAATTTATAGGCAAAGAAAGGTGATTATTCTATGTGAGGCCAGAACAATTTAAATGATGAAAATATTATGGAGAAAAATATGAAAGCCGCCTATTTGCCAATCCGGATTGCTATAGCTACACTTCTCCTTTGCAGTATATCATTGGGAGGATTGGACCAGTCCGGAAATTCTGGTGCAGAGAATCTGTCTATTTCCGAATTCAATGCCCTCATTCCTGCTGGTAATTTAGAAAGTTCTTTTGTTGACACCAGCGCGCCGCTGGCAACTTCAGGAGACGCTGGGACAGAGGTTGCTGCTTACACCGATCAGGCCCCCCCTATTGCTGATCTGAAGACACTAATGCCCTCGGCAGTTCTTACCAATCCGCCCAGATATATGTACTACAACGGGGACTACCTGGCTTGGAATGATTTTAGCAATACATTTCCCACCAATAGTCCAGGCTTATGGATAGAAAGAGCTGTCAGCTGGACGCTATATGCCACACTGCCCTTTGGTGGATGGACGCGAGAGCTGATCTATGTACCGCAGGCCTCGCCCGTCACCATGTATGAGATCTATCCCAGCGGTTATGTTATGGGATACAGCCTGGGATTGGTGCAGAGTGGATACTACTATATCTGGTATTATGCCGATGCACCCGGCCGGCACAGAAACCTGATTGCCACCAACAGCGGATATAGCAATGCCGTCATCATCGATGTCTATTCATCTATAATTCGACCCGTTCCCAAGCCAACTCCAGACCCCAGGAAAGAATGCGAGGCTAGAAGTTCCGATACGCAAACTTGCGAATGGCGTGATGGAAGCTGCCAGTGCTACATGAAACCTGCTCCTAATCCCGTAGCGGACTGCGAGGCTAGAAGTACCGATGTACAAACTTGCGAATGGAGTGACGGAAGATGCCAGTGCTACATGAAGCCGGCCCCCAATCCCGTAGCGGATTGTGAGAGCAATCCACTCTGCGATTATGTCGGCGGCCAGTGCCTCTGCCGCGGGCTGGATCCCGAACCCATGCCGGGACCTGTACCAAATCCGAATCCTGAGCCTGAACCATTTAATCCTGCGCCAAATCCGGTAGCTGATTGCCCGGATGGATGCTACTATGCGAATGAAAGATGTAACTGCATGGGACTGGGAGAAGGCAACGATTACAGCAATAATGGAGGCAGCGACTTAGCTACAGATAATGCCGTATGATGCTGAAATCATCTCTTTTTGCAATTTTTTTGTGATTTAATTACATAGACTCCATAATGGCCCTCGCAAGGTCACATTTTTGCCGTCATATGCTCCCTATCGCCTCCACCGGGTCCATGCGGGAAGCCTTCCAGGCTGGATATAGCCCGGCCGCAAAGTTCACACCAAGGGCGAAGGCAATAGCATTAATGAAGAACTCCGGCTTCATGGTGATGTTCATCCTGGATACCATATATACCTCGGAGGGAAGCTGGATATCGTAGGACATTATGAGCCGGGCTGTCAGAACCGCCAGGATGCTGCCCAGCAGTGCGGCAGGGGGGGCCAGGATCAGGCTCTCCAGCAGAAATATCTTGAGAATAGACCACCTGGTGGCCCCCATGGCCATGAGAATGCCTATCTCTTTGGTCCTCCTGCTTATTATCATTATCATGGTATTGGCAATGCCAAAGCCGGCTATGACGAATATAAGGAAATAGAATATCAAGGAGAAGATGGACTGGGTCTGAATAAGCTTGAGGACATCGGCATTCATATCCTGCCATGATTTGGATTCGTAGCGGAATTTTGAGTTGAGGTCCGAGACTATGTAAGGCGCTTGATAGATGTCACTTATCCGAACGTCTACCTCGGAGACTACATCTCCTTTTCCCACCAGATCCTGGGCGGTGGCAAGAGGGATATAAATCAGAGTTTTGTCTTTGGCAGATCCTGTCTCAAAGAGGCCGGCTACTCTCAGCCGCATAGATATGTTTCCTCTAGCCAGGATAAAATCATCTTCAGGCTGAAGCTTAAGCTCTTCAGCCAGCTTGGTTCCCAAAAAAGCCGAATATTTTCTGTTCTCCAGATCCTGAAAGTTGCCAATGACGATATCCTTTTTAACCTTCATCAGCGGGTCTTCATTCGCCGGATTGACTCCCAGGAATTCTGCCCCCCTCACTCTATCCTTGTACTTAGCGGCAGCATTTCCCATCAGCCTCGCCGAGACCGCTTCCACTCCGGGATAATCCCACAAGCGAGCGGAAATTGTCTTATAAAGATAGACATACTTCTCATCCGGCTTGGGCTGAACATAAACATGAGGATTGTTCTCGACAGTAGTGGTAATAATCTCTTCCTCAAAGCCACCTAAAAGGCCCATGAAGACAACGATCACAGCCACGGCCAGTGTAACTGCTGCGACTGTGAAGAATGCCATCTTGGGATTTCTGAGGATGTGACTCTTGGCTATGGTAAACTCGTACATTGATCCTCACCAATCATCCGTTTATAGCCAAAGCCGGATCAAGCCTGGATGCCTTCCAGGCAGGATACATGCCTGCAATCACGCTTAGGGCTGCCGCCAGCAGCACTATTGCCAGGAAGCTGCCAGCGTTAATCACCACAGGCAGAGTCATCTCCTCCCCACCCATCCCTTCCATTCTGATATCCAGGCTCTGCAGATAAAGGGCAAAGGCAAGCCCTAGGATACATCCCAAAAGGCCCCCCATCAAACCTAAGATGGCGCTCTCCATGAGGAAGATATTTCTTATGTTCTTACCACTCGCTCCCATAGCCATGAACATGCCAATCTCGCTGGTCTTCTCATTGACCAGCATATACATTACGCTACCGATACCAAAGGAGGCTATTATCAATATCAACAACATTATCAGTCGGTTCTGAAAAGTTTCTATGGCCAGAGTCTCCAGGATCTCAGGATAAAGAGTCTGCCAGCTCTCTGCCTTGTATCCCTGCTCCTGCAAATTTGCGGCAACGCCATCTGCCAGATAGACATCATCCAGTTTTACATTGACTGATGAGACCACATCTCCCTCATCCGTGAATTCTCTGACTGTGGAGTGGGATACGAAGGCGATATCCTCCGGCCATCCCATGGGAAGTTTAAGAATTCCGGATACCACCAGGCTGCGGCTTTCTTCACCCGGAATGCCGGCAAAGATGGTCTGTCCCAACTTGACCTTCAGCCTGTCGGCCAGCTTTTCCCCCAGCACCACCTTCTTGCCGTTCTGGATAGAATAGATGTCACCCTGTAAGACATAATCTCCTATGTGGTAGATTTTGTCTACGTCGGCAGGATCTGCCCCCATCAGGTTTACACTTTCCACGTTGTCCTTGTAGGCAAAAGTCACCTGCGCCCCTAGGCTGGGTGATACGGCAACCACGCCGGGAAGTGACCAGATCCTATCTATCAGGCTCTTGTAAAGGTAAATGTAGTCGTCGCCTTCCCGGGGTGAAACGGTAACGTGAGGAAGATCCTCAACAATTATATCAAAAAGCATACCTTGAAGTCCGTCTTGCATGGATACGTATATCAGAGATATGGCTACTGCTAGTGCAATGGCTGCTACGGAGAGGAAGGTGCCTCTCTTTCGGTAGGCGATATGCCGCATGACTACTGATAACTCGAAGTCGGGAATGATATTAGGCAGGTTTGGCACCTCTGCGAGGCTATATGTCTTGTCATGGGTTATCAAGTTAGTGGATTAGTTGATATCAATGAAAGACCAAAAGCATCTAGGATAAATATTGTTTGAAGCAGCCGGGTCCATCTGCCTTCCATTCCATCATCATGGCCAAATTGAAGAGCAGATCGAAAGCCGCATCCAGCTTCCTGCCCTCGGCCATGAAATTGCCGGGTGCAGATCCGCCAGGCGATCGCTACCTCCGGGAGCCCGGCCCGCTTGCAGCCCCATGCCCATGCGGGCGCGCTCGTCCGGGCAGGTTGAGGTGTTGCTGCGAGGTCATTTTCTCCATCCAAGTCTCTTCATCATTTCTCTTTTCATCATATGATCCAATTCATTTGCATCTTCAAGAGTAAGATCGCTTCTTTTCAGCAGAGTGTTCAGAACTCCACAGATAAATATATCATTTTTTATGCTTTCGGCTATGTCCAGCTCTATCCTCTTTCGCACAAGCGTTTCCAGCTCCCTGCTGGCCTTCATCAATAGCTCAATCTCGAGGGGCAGTTCGACTTCGATCGTCATTTTATTGTCCACTCATCTATGCTGGAGAAGAACATAAAGCTACTCAGCGGAGCGTGGATTTTCAGACTCCTATTTCAGCAATCCGGATTTTTCCACTTTGTAATCTCCATCTCCTCCCCGGTCAGCCCGCGCCACAGCATTGATCCACTCATCCATCGGCCAGATTATCTTTGAGAGCGTCCAGCAGCTTCAATGAATCCTGAAACGGTGTGATTGGCCATCACAGAAGGCTGCAATGGAATGTAAAAGAGATAAATGATATTTCTGTAGAGAAAATTTAAATTCCTAAAGAGCTACCATCAAATCGCTGCATAGGAGCAAGGAGGGAAATGAGCAAGAAGGCCTTTGTCAGCTATTCGAGAAAGGATAGCGATTTTGTCCTCAAGTATGCGGGAAATCTGAAAGGAGATTTTGATCTCTGGCTTGATCAGTGGGATATTGCGCATCTGTCAGAGGGCGATGCAGACTGGGATAGAGCAATTGAAAATGCAATCTTGGATTGCAGCCATTTTCTGATAATTCTCTCCCCTCAATCGGTCCAGTCCCAGGAGGTTTTGGGAGAGCTTCGGTTGGCCATGAACAAAGGCAAAAACGTCATTCCAGTCCTGTATCAGAGCTGCGAGATCCCACGCCAGCTATTAAGGATTCAGTATATCGATTTCGCCACCAGTGGCAAAGGCCCGGACGATTTTTACCTGATCAATCAGTCGCTCAGGAGGCTGAAGGGTCAGGAGATTTTGCCCCTGGAAGGACCACCCTTCCAGATCCCGCCGCCGCCCGGAGACTTCACCGGCCAGGAAGAGGAGATCGAAGAGACGCTGGCGCACTTTGATAAGGCTCTTGCCATCTCCTCCATTCAAGGCTTAGGGGGAATTGGGAAGACCGATCTGGCTAAAAAACTGGCCCAGATCTTGAGATACAAATTCCCGGATGGCCAGATAATGATCGACCTCTTGGGAACAGAGGAGCCATCCCTCCCTCCAATCGAGGCCATGAGAAAGGTCGTGCAGCTCTATGTTCCTGCAGAGCGAATGCCCAAAGAGGAGGATGAGATGAGAGGCTTTTATCAGTCTGTTCTGAACAACAAGTATCTGCTTCTCCTTCTGGATAATGCTCGTGATGGCGAGCAGGTCAAGCCCCTGCTTCCTCCGCCTAACTGCGCCGTTCTCGTCACCTCAAGGCAGGATATCTCTCTTCCTGGCATGCGAACTATCAGGCTCGATGAGATGAAAACGGATGAATCGATAGAGCTTCTGAAGAGGATTGTTGAGGCTAAGAGGAGAATCAAAGAAGTCAGCGGCGACTGCTGGAAGGAGATCGCCAGCCTCTGCGGCCATCTCCCCCTGGCCCTGCGCCTGGCAGGCACATTCCTGGCCAATACCAGAGATATGAGCCCTGAGGATTATGCCGGGAGCCTTAAGGATGAGAAGAGCAGGCTGGAGCATATCGATAAAAGCAGCAAGAGTAGCGGAGAGATCGGAGTAGTGGCGAGCCTGCTTCTGTCTTACTCCCGCCTGCCTGCTGAAGCTGCCAGGGTCTTCCGCCTCCTCTCCATCTTTCCCCTTGACTTCGATTCCAGGGCGGAGGAGGCTGTTTGCCAGGATAAGGATCATGAGCTTCTCAGCGAGCTATTGCGCTGGAACTTGGTCGACTACCAGGAGGAGACCAAACGCTACCGGTTACATGACCTGGTGAGGATCTTTGCCTCCGGCAAGCTCTTGGAGGTGGATGGCGAGAATGCGAAAAATGAGACCAGGCAGAGGCATGCAGAGTACTTCCGGGGAGTGCTCTCTTTTGCGACAGAGATCTGCAAAAATGGAAACACCCTGGCAGGATTGAATGCATTCGATCTGGAATGGATGAATATCGAGTCTGCCTGGGCCTGGGCCAAAGAGAATCTAGCCAAAAGCAATGCTGCAGCCACCATATGCAGCTCTTTTCTCAACTGGCCATATTTGCTTGACCTGCGCCAGCATCTGAGAGAGCGCATTTTGTGGATGGAGACGGCTCTCTCTGCAGCTCGGCGGCTGAACGATCGAAGCATGGAAGGAGTGCATCTGGGCAACCTGGGCCTAGCCTACGCCGATCTGGGCGACGCCCGCAAGGCCATCGAGTACAACGAGCAGGCGCTGATCATCGCTCGCGAGATCGGGGACCTAAAGAACGAAGGTGCTTGGCTGGGAAACCTGGGACTGGCCTATGCCACTCTGGGCGACGCCCGCAAGGCCATCGAGTACTACGAGCAGGCGCTGGCCATCTTGCGGGAGATCGGGGACCGAAGGGGCGAGGGTTATGAGCTGGGCAACCTGGGCAATGCCTACGCCGATCTGGGCGACTCTCGCAAGGCCATCGAATACCACGAGCAGACGCTGGCCATCTTGCGGGAGATCGGGGACCGAAGAGGCGAGGGTAATGCGCTGGGCAACCTGGGCAATGCCTACGCCGATCTGGGAGACGCCCGTCAGGCCATCGAGTACTACGAGCAGCCTCTGGCCATCGCCCGCGAGATCGGGGACCGAAGGGGCGAGGGTAATGCGCTGGGCAACCTGGGCCTGGCCTACGCCGACCTGGGCGACTCCCGCCAGGCCATCGAGTACTACGAGCAGGCGCTGGCCATTGATCGTGAGATAGGGGAC
>JAQTYS010000349.1 GCA_028688175.1 Methanothrix sp.
AGCCTGTCTGCTTACTTTCGGAGGATTCTAATTGTCTACAAAATTAGTGCCATCTCTTTGCCCCTACTGTGCAGTAGGTTGCGGTATGTATCTGGTAGTAGAGAAGGACAAAGCTATCGGCATTGAGTATATGACCGAACACCCAGCCTGTGAGGGCGCACTCTGTCCCAAAGGCAACTCTGTTCTGGAGGTCTTGAATCATGAGGAGAGACTCAAGTATCCTATGAAGAGAATGGGTGAAGATTTTGTCAGAATCTCCTGGGAAGAGGCCCTGGACCTGGCTGCCAGCGGATTGGCCCGAAACATCAGGAATCACGGAGCCAAATCTCTGGGCTTTTTGGTCTCATCTCGCTGCAATAATGAAGAGGACTATCAGATGCAAAAGCTCTCCCGCCTCTTAGGATCACCGAATGTAGACAATTGCGCTCGCCTTTGCCATTCGCCTACTGTGGTAGGGCTTGGCGCTGTACTGGGAACAGGAGCTATGACCAACAACCTTATCGACCTACAAAACTCCCAGTGCATCTTTGCCATAGGCACAAACTTCACCGAGGCCCACCCCATCGTCTCTCGCTGGGCGCAAAAAGCCAAAGACAATGGGGCAGTGGTGATCGTGGCCGACCCGCGCATCACCTCCACCTCCTGGATGGCGGATATGCACCTGAGAATCAAGCCCGGCAGTGACATTGACCTCTTGAGAGGCATGATGAAGGTGATAGTGGACGAGGGCTTGATTGATAAAAAGTTCATCAACGAGAGGACGGAGGGCTTTGCCCAGCTTCTGGATAATCTCAGCGAGATTACCATAGAGAAGACGGCTGAGCTGACCGGGGTCCCAGCAGGAGAGATCATCAAAGCAGCCAGAATTTATGCCAAATCTCCTGCGTCCGCTCTGCTTTACAGCATGGGCATAACCCAGCACATCTGCGGCACAGACAACGTCAAGGCCTGCGCCACCTTATCACTAATCTGCGGCCAGATGGGGCGGCCCGGTGCCGGCGTCTGGCCCATGCGCGGACAGAACAACGTCCAGGGAAATTGCGATATGGGCGGCATGGCTGAGTTTTATCCCGGCTACAAGAGAGCCTCGGACCCGAAGTCGGTAGAATTTTTCAAGGCCGCCTGGAACGCAGAAGATCTGCCACTGGGACCGGGTTTGACCTCAACAGAGATGACAGAGGCGGCATTGGACGGCCGCATCAAAGCTCTGTACCTCGTCGGAGAAGATCCCGTTATTTGCGATGCCAATATCAACAAGACTAAAGCAGCTCTCGATAGCCTGGACTTTCT
The DNA here is from genome assembly GCA_028688175.1 of Methanothrix sp. Taxonomy (GTDB): domain Archaea; phylum Halobacteriota; class Methanosarcinia; order Methanotrichales; family Methanotrichaceae; genus Methanothrix. Next base: position 1,291 of record JAQTYS010000349.1, read on the forward strand.
GATTGTGCAGGAGATCTTCATGACCGCTACGGCAAGAATGGCAGATCTCGTCCTGCCGGCTGCCGCCTGGGCTGAGAAGGATGGCAGCTACACCTCCATGGAGCGGCGGGTACAATGGATCGACCAGGCCGTGCCTCCTGTGGGCGAGGCGAAAGAAGGGCTCTGGATCATCAATGAGATCGGCAAAAGGTTAGCGCTGAATCTGGGCAGCCCTTCAGCAGCAGAAGTGCTGGAGGAGATCAACCGCAATGTTCCTCAGTACGGCGGCATGACCCGAGAGCGGATATCGAAGATAGGCGGGCTGCGTTGGCCCTGTCCGGATGAGCAGCATCCTGGAACGGATATCTTGCATAAGGAAAGGTTCTCTCACCCAAATGGAAAGGCAAATATCGCCTCAGTGGTGAACAGGCCTGCAGCTGAGCAGACCAGCGACAAGTATCCCCTGCTCCTCTCTACCGGCAGAATTGTTGTTCACTATAACAGCGGCTCCATGACGCGCCGTAGCCCCTCGCTTCTGGAAAGGGACTTTGAGCTTTATGTAGAGATCAATCCGCAGGATGCAGCAGAGCTTAAAGTGCACCAGGATGACATAGTTAAGGTGAAAACCATTCGGGGAGAGACTGAAGCTCGGGCCCGAGTTACTGATAAGGTAAGGCCGGGCATGGTCTTTATGCCCTTCCACTGGCAGGGGACCAACATCATAACCTCCGATGCCCTCGATCCGGTGGCCAAGATACCGGAGTACAAGATGGCAGCCTGCCGGATAGAAGCGATGGGGTGAGGGGCTGAAGGCCTCTATCTCTTTTTTCATAGCAGATCATATCGATTTCAGTTATATCCCCCATCTAACCATCTCTCTCAGGCCGTCTCTGAATACTTGAAAACTTTTTGAATTATTTCTTTCCGGTTCCATGAATGCGGAAATAGTCTTTGCCGCCTCTATTTTGCGCAGACCGCCGCTAAAATACCCGGACTTTTTTAGCTCACGTTCCAGTGACTCCCATGTTCCTCCCTTAATTGAATCTGGATCTTTATATCTTGATCTGCCTCCAAGTGTCTTGGGAACCCTGGGATAAGCCTGATTGAGTGCCTGAACATCCCCGAAAAACCATGCTTCAAGCTCTTCTATGGAAATTCGGTTCAAGACCTGGAACTTTGCATGGCGGTTTGAGCTGCCAGCCATCGTTCGAGTTATCAGTCTTGCAGCAACTGCTGACTGCTCCATTCTTTCTTTGAGTGCATCACAATCGGATCGATCTTCGTCAACCAGGACCACGATGCGCCAGTCGTCAGGCAACCATTTAGCGTAGGCTCGCATAACACGTGGCAATTTTGAGAGAAGATCGTCTTTGCACTGATAAGGATGGATCTCGAAAGATGCACTTGCACCCAGAATCTTGGGCACTATGTTGAGGAGGGCGGCCTCTGCAGAGAGTTCTTCCACTAAAAATATAATATGCATGGATCATTACT
>JAQTYS010000350.1 GCA_028688175.1 Methanothrix sp.
AAAACCAGAGGGATTCGTCAAATTGCATCAACATGAATACTGAGCGTTAAAATTGCATAAAAATGAAATTATTGCACCTATCGACAGGTTTATATGACTTCGGATGTTACTGCACTATCGATGGCTAAGAGGTTTGCACTCATCACACATCATGCCCTCGAATTCGATCGTCTTTTGGGTGAAGAGGATCAACCGGGCTGTGCTATTTCTGCGGGAAAGATAGAGAGAGTTGGGCCTGACCAGATGCTGAGGTTCATGGGCAGGGACGGGGCCGGGGGCCTGCCCGCGGGCGCGAGGACGGGCGCACGGGCCTGCAACGCGCACGGGAGCGCACACGAGCGCGCGGGTGCAGGCGGGGAAGGAGCGACGAGGGTGAGAGTGAGGGAGGTGGGGTAATGGTATCTGATGCGTTACAGGATATGTTTAGGGATCGAAAAAAACTGAAGGAAATGAATAAAAAGAGAGATGAGAAGCCCTCAGAGGAACCCAAACCAGGGCTATTTGAAGAATACCTCTTGACAGTGGATATTCATCTAGTTGGAAGGGGTTTGGCCTTCAAACCTTCCAAGAGCGTGGAATTTGGAAAGACTGATCAGAGCATGCTCAATCATATTCGAAACGGCATCCTCTTTCTCCTTCGCTTCAATGAAGCTCTAGAGAAACTTAGTGCAAGACCACTTGATGAAAAAGGACTCCGAGAATGCATATCTCTCTTCGTGGTGCATGATCTTCATAAACTGAATTTTGATGAGTGGAAGCTGGATGAAGAGGATTTGGAACTCCCGGATACAATGGAAAATGAATTCGAGATACCTGAAGTCCTGCTCAAGAGATTTGTTGAAGAAATGCATCTCAGAGATTTTGCTCCGGGCTTGAAGGACGAGGATTATTTCTCAGTGGCAGTTGCACTCCACAAGAGCAGATTTTCTCGTTCCGGGGCACGCACTTCGCACTTTATGGACCTGGAGCCGTTCCTGTATCTCATGGATAACATGGCAAGCTGCGCGTCTCCCGAGGAGGCCGTTTCGTCTCGATCGTTAACTGCGCTTAGAGATGGTTTCCCTCAGGATTCGCCAGAGGCGCAATTGAATCTGCAGTATCATAGGCTGGATGATGTCAAGGGCATGCTCTCCGGAATTCTCAACAAATCGGTGGCAGATGTGTTGCAGGAGCAGAGCTTGATCATGCTCTTGGCCTATCAGGACGGCTGCGTATATCTAGGAAAAGGGATGCAGCAGGTAACAATTTCAAGGAATTTTATTGAAAGAGTTTATCAAGTTCTGGAAAAAAACATCCGTGAGTCGTCAGCGTCTCTTTCTGACCCAAGTCGAATTGGAAACAACCTCAAGACTCCGAGACTTGGATACTATGGACTGAGCGATGAATACTACTTCTTCAGTGGTGCAAAAACGATGCTACGATCGTTTATTGAAAAGTCCATTACATCAGCTCATGTAGAAAAAACCGCAGGATTGACCGATTCGATGACAGACGGAATCGCACGATGTGGAGGAGTTGTTCCTATAGAAATGGAGAGCTCAAAAGAAGGGCAAAAAATGCTTTTAGGATTCGCCAGGGCAGTGGCAACGGTCCATAAGTCCTTCATATCCGAGATCATTTCAGATAACAAACAAGCGCTCCAGAAAACATGCGATATTTGGGGTGTTCCTGCAGAGGTCTGTGATGCACTGCTTGACTCGATGGAAAAAGACACTACATATCTAGCTAACGGTGGAAAATGGGACTATTCTTATGCGATCGGCCAGTATGTTATGGACCGAGAGTATAACGGCATAAAGCTCAGAAATATGTCATCATCGAGCGCCGTAGAGATTCTATTTAACGAAATCTGGAGCAACGTTTCTCAAATAGATGGATGGGACGATTTTGTAGCGAACAAAACCGACACATATCGCAAGGAACTAATTGAATACCTCCATGATGTGCTTACGATAAATGGTACTATTTCTCATATTGATAAGTCCAATCTCAGCGATACTTACAAAGAGTATGAGTTGAGCGGAAAGACCTGCAATCTGTGCAATCGTGGAACGTTACTCAACAAAAATGAGATGGAGAACTCAAACTCATTCTTGTCCTTCAACTTCACAAACCGAGTATTTGTAGGGAAATCAAAGCCGACTAACATCTTTGCCTGTGTCCCGTGCGGCGTAGAGCTTGCCTTAAGGATGAATGGTTTCAATCTTCCCAAAGGCAAGGGCTCGAATAACGAGGTTCTCTATTTCCATTTCATTCCAGACTATTTCTTTACATCAGAATCCTGGGATCTGGTCAATTCGATCCTATCTCGATTTACAGATGAGGCCCGAGTGAGAATGGCGGCACTTGCTGAGATGATCTTCGACTCAAAATACGTGGGCAGCTCGACTGAAACAGGAATAAATGTTGATATCTATAATTCGTGGATCAAGGATCTTGCTGTAAAAGAAGAGGATGATGGCTCCAAAGGGATGGGCATGGCTCAGTACATGGCCCAAGGATATAATAATATCATCGGTAATGCCAGCATGATATTTTACAAACCTTCTGAGAATACAACAGAATTTCATTTTTTTGGGGTGTACATAGCCCTGATCATTGCCTCTTACACCGGCATGCGAGTAGTAATCAGCCATTCGCCCATCACTACCATGCGAGGCCGAGATTTCAAAGAAGTTGTAGCGCTGGACGCCATCAATTCTCATGTGATCGACTTTTACGGGAAGTTCATACCTCTCTCAAAGCTAGAGGAGAAGATCGGG
>JAQTYS010000351.1 GCA_028688175.1 Methanothrix sp.
GACAAGGAGTTTCAATCCCTGGCGGGTTTTCTAATTCGTTGCGATGTAGACGGCGATCAGATCAAGATTGACGGCTACAAGTTTCAATCCCTGGCGGGTTTTCTAATTCGTTGCGATAGAAGAAATCTGTTACCTTCGCAAGTCGCGATCGTTGGGTTTCAATCCCTGGCGGGTTTTCTAATTCGTTGCGATGCCACCGCTGCCAATGTCTTCTTGCGCTCTTTTTCCGTTTCAATCCCTGGCGGGTTTTCTAATTCGTTGCGATCCAAAATAACCCACATGATACGATGTCCTCACGTGGTTTCAATCCCTGGCGGGTTTTCTAATTCGTTGCGATGGCAGGCATAGCGCATACGGTTCTTCAGTGGGAGGCGTTTCAATCCCTGGCGGGTTTTCTAATTCGTTGCGATAGCGCATCATTCAGCATGGCCGCCAAATCAACTTCTTCGTTTCAATCCCTGGCGGGTTTTCTAATTCGTTGCGATTCAAGAATCTTCCTGACTACTTTTCCGTCTTCCATCTTAGTTTCAATCCCTGGCGGGTTTTCTAATTCGTTGCGATTTGTAGCCTGCCAGATCCCCGGCTTCCATCTTTTTCTGTTTCAATCCCTGGCGGGTTTTCTAATTCGTTGCGATGGCGGGTCAATAATGGTCCTTTTACCTTAAAATCCTTTCTACAAGCCCGAATTTTGACCTCAAAAAAATGGACCTTTGGCGTACCAGGCCTTTATAAAGATCCATGAAAAACTAGATCACATTCGACTTCTTCTCGGGCATCTTCAACCCAAGATCGGTAATGGCACCCACACAGCGCTCGCAAAGAACGTAGATGCGCACTTTGTCGCTTTCTCCGATCTCCGCCTTTATATCATCTTCCATCTGCAGCCGTTGGATATCGCTGATCTCCAGCTCGAAGACGCTGTATTGCTTCCAGGCTCCATAGCTCTCCAGGATCTTGAAGACTCTGGTGCGGGTGCGATTATCACTAATATCGTAGGTTATTGCCAATCTCATCTCTTAAACACCAGCGGATAGTATTCCTTCAGCTCTCCTGTTATCGCCTTTCGCAGCAGTATGGCTTGCAAACGAACCGCTTTGCGCCGCGTTACCGTGTATTCGAACCGAGGGTGGATGAACTCCTCTTGCATGTAGTCATCGAATTTCTCCAGATAGATCTTGAAGGCGTAGTCTTTGAGGTGATTGTCGGCAGCAAAGTCTTCATGCTTGAGCATGTTCTTGTTGATCAGCCGCAGAGCAAAGGCATCGCAGAATATGGGCCGAAACTCCTCTTGCAGGTCGAGCGCGAGCGCGGGACGCCCGTGCCTGTCCGCGTGCAGAATACCCAGGAAGGGGTCCAGGTTGTACTGGCGCAGCGCGCTCAAGACCTCATTTTTCATCATGCTGTAGGTCAGCGAGAGAAGGGCGTTGATGTGGTCCTCCGGGGGCCTTCTCGTGCGTCGCTCAAAGGTCCAGCCCTCCGCCAGGCAGCCGTTCAACAGGCCGAAGTAGATCTCCGCCGCCTCGCCTTCCAGGCCTCGCAATGAATCCAGGTCACGGGCTCTGGCCGTCAGCTCCTCCAGCTCTGCCAGTCTGCCGTTGTCCGGCACATCCTTGCGACTGAGCAGGGTGCGCGAGTTTCTGATCTTTCCCCGGATGATCTCTCTGGCGATCTTCAGGCTCTCACGCTCGGTGAGAGCGTATTGGCGGCGGCGCACTTCGGCGATGGTGTTCTTCTCAGGCACAAAGCTGCCCCGGTAGCGGCCGTTCTGGGTGAAGTAGTTGAGCACTATACCGTGCTCGTTGGCCCGCGACACAAAGGGAGTGGTGAAGTTGATGTTGCCGAAGATGTTGATGGTGTCCACCTGGCCCATGGGAAAAGAGGCAATCTCCCCTTCGCCCTTCATGGCTACTACTATCCTGCCTCCGTCCACGCCCACCTGGGAGCCCTGCTTGGTGACATAAACCACGCTGTCGTCGAAGATGCCTTCGCTCTCCTTGCTCATGCTTCTCGCTCCTCCTTTGCGTTTTCTCCTTCCAGCATTCTCGTCTCCTCAGGCAGGCAATATGCCGCTGTGCTGCATTTCTCGCACTTTTTGGGATTATCTGCAAAACCTGGGATCCTATCCAGGCTCATATCCCGGATGGCCTGCACAACCTCCAGAACTTTATTTCTGTGCCAGTCGGTGATAGTAATAGCATAGCGCTCGTTGGTGCCGAAGAGGTAGAGGTAGCCCAGGCGCACCGGCTCGCCCAAATAGTCCTCCAGAAGCATGCAGTAGGCGGCGAGCTGGACCTCGTCGTTGTCATGGTAGGAAGAGCCGCGCTTGCGCTCGATTGGCGTTAGGGTGGTGCCAATGCTCTTGATGTTTTTGGACTCCAAAACGTCTATTTTTCCATGCATTCCTAGATTTTCAGATTTTATATAAAATTCTCGTATCCAGCCGCCTTTTCTGGATTGGTTCTCATGCTTGAGTTGCCCGTCTCTCAAGTAGAAGTTCATCTCAATGGTATCAAAATAATTAATATAATAATATCTGCGCGGACAGTAAAGATATTGATTTATGTGGCCTGCATTTACGAGTTCATCTCCTTCTTTCATGTTCATCCCTGATCAGGCAGTCGATGTAGAGGGCGTCGTGTCCAAAGGCCACGCTTCGCATTCCCGAATACGGATAAAGGTAAAAGAAGTCCCCCAGATTGAATTTAGCCTTGAGATAAGAGCCGCTTTGGTCT
>JAQTYS010000074.1 GCA_028688175.1 Methanothrix sp.
GACGCCCGCTACGAGGGTTACTGGGCTGACTGCGGATACCCATCGGATGACGTGCCAGAGTTAGTATCGGGCGACAAATCTATCTTTTAGTGGATTTCCAGCGACAATTTAATCACTCTTTAGCCCCTATTCTGGCTCGTGAAGGGACAGCTCATCACCCTGGAGGGCATAGATGGCTCGGGAAAGGGAACCATCGCGAAACATATTGCGGCAAGGCTTACTGAGATGATGCCTGAGAGGAGACTGGTGCTTACCGCTGAGCCTACGACCGGGCAGGCAGGCCGGATACTGAGGGCGGAAATGGCAAAAACCTGTGAAGAAGAGTGCGAACCCTCGGTCGCAAGGCGCATGCAAGAGCTTTTTCTCTTTATGGCCGATCATGCCCACCATCTCTCTGAGACCGTTCTCCCCGCTCTGGAAACTGGCGCAATTGTCCTGTCAGATAGATATGCTGATTCCACCGCTGCTTACCAGGGTGTAACTTTGAGGGGGATTGTGCCGGATCCGGTTTCTTGGATACAAAACATCTATCGACCCTGGAATTTGATGCCCGATATCACACTGCTCTTAATTTTAGATCCGCACATCGCCCTGCAGAGAATGCAGTCACGTCGGGGGCGGCAGAAGTTCGAGAGACTTGAATTCCTGCGATTGGTGGATGACAACTTCCGGCGAATGGCCGCTTTTGAGCCGCAGCGATTTGTGCAAATTGATGCCGAGAAAGATGAAAAGAAAGTGGCGGATGATGCTATGGATGCCATCCTCAAGCTCATTGGCAAATAGATCGGCTTGATGCATTCACCAGTGGCTAGCCTCGAGTTATATTTTTGGCAAAATAATGCGGGATTAGAAGCCTACTTACTACACCTCACCCTAAAGTCACAAAGGCACAAATAACGATCAAACCGGATTTTCTGATAGGCCCTTTCCCAAAGTAATTAGGCAAGAGCCAATTCAATCAGCTTTTTAGCCCACTCAAGTTTTCTTTTTTTGCGCGGCGTGACGCTCTCATCCTCAAAGTCAAAGCCCACCAGCTCTATACTGGCTGCGCAAAGCTCCTTGGCCAGGAATACACATCGATCGCCATCTGTAAAACCTCCGAAGTTGTGCAGGCCTGGGATGGGACGGCACTGCACTGTGCCTATGATTCTCTTCAGCTTCGGAGCGTATCTGATCAAGGCATCCAGATTATCACCATGGGCATGGACCACCACGATAGAGCCCATCTGATTAGCCTCTAAAATGGCGGGAAATGGTCCATCCAGGTCGGTGACAACAATGTCCGGTACGATGTTGTGCTCTAAGAGAATGGCTGTGGCTCCATCCGCGGCCAGAAAGACGGCATTCTTTTCTCGGATCTCGCTCAATTCTTTGTCAAGATTCGGAGCATTGCCGCATACAATAACCTTCTGCCCGATTACTATTGCCTTTGCGGCTTGCAGCATTGGTCCATGCTCGCGCAAGATCTCTGCCAGGAGCTGTGCTGATTCTTCGTCTCGATCTCTAGAAAAACCGAAGTCCTGTAAGATGGCTTGGTAGATTGGCTCCCAGGTCGCGAATTGCATGAGGATGATTAAGGCTGCAATATTTTAAAATCTTATGTTTAAGAAAAATGAAAAGAGAAAGGAAAAGTCCTCTCTCTATGCGGTATTATAGACTCTTGGGAACTCTGCTGTGGTAGGTACCTTGAAGCAGGTGCAGTCAAAGATGCCCTTGGCGCCCTTGAGACCCAGGTCTCCCCTGTAGGTTAATGGCAGTTCAAGGTAGGGTCCGGAGCAGCAAGGCAGCCAATCCTCCTTCTTCTGAATCAGATGGTAGGGCACTTCGAGGGTCATGTTCTTCTCGATGTGATAGGTTCCCCAGTAATCCTCATCAATCTCGATGGAGGGATTCTTCCAGGCGCTCTTGATATCCCAGCCTAATTTGCCCAATGTATCCGGATTGGTTAAGTCAGGCTGAGCGATGTTGGAAGTATCCAGGTAATTCTGGTTTGCTTGCAGCACGCCGATATGAGCCTTGCCGTCTGTAACATCTTCCACGATCTTCATCTGAGTGTAACCGACGGATTCAAGCTCCGGATCCCAGGTTATGTTCCTCTTGTCTTTGGCAACGATTTCCAGTTCCTTATCAAGGGCATGAGCATACTCTACCTCATGGTGCATGCTGGTGCCGGCGAGATAGTTCTTTACCCAGGTCTTCTCCTTGAGCAAAGAACTGTAGTCCAGCGGGTTTGCTGCATAATATCCGGTGCCGACAGCGATCTTCATGGGTGCATAGACCATGGCTACATCTTCTTTAAACTGGATGCAGTCCTGTTGGAAGTCGTTGTAGTCGGAGTATGTATTATGCGTCGAGCGATCCAGGTTCTGGTAGGTCAATGTGGCCTCGCTGTTCAAAGAGCCGGAGCCGTGAGCATAATTCTTGACCGCGACGTTTCCTGCCTTAGCATACAGGTAGGTCATAAAGTAACCATTTCCTTGCACGCTCTGCTCAAAGTCGAATGTCCTGTTGCTCTCTGCGTATCCATTCGGGTAGGTCGGAGATGCAGGCCAAGTTGTAGTTTGAACCGGCCAAGCAGTGGAACACCCTATAAGAGCTACTAAAACCATTGCTACTAATACTGTTAGTATAGCCTTCTTCAGATCAATCCCTCCATCTAAAGCGAATAACACTATTCTTTAAATTATCCTGCTTTTCGTAAGTCAACGCACCTATTTTAATCTGTTGATTGCCTTTGTGAACTACCGCGTCCTGAAGGGCGCGGCTTCCCACTTCATAGCCAAAACTTGCCTCAATGATATGTGATGTAGAGGTTTTGGTTCTATGGGCGCTACGGGCTGTTCCATCCCTGCGAGGAGTATGTTCCTGGAAGCATTGTAGTCTCGATCACACGAGAATCCGCAATAAGGGCACTCATGTACTCGGACAGACAGATCTTTCTTTATGATGCTTCCACAAGCAGAACACCTTTGAGTGGTGTTCCTGGGATCTATTTTTATCAGCTTTCGACCAGCACTCTGAGCCTTGTACGAAAGCATGAATATGAATTTGGACCAGGATGCATCATGGATGCTGCGATGCATACCATTATTATGGCCTTTCTCTTTCAGACCTTTGACATCAAGATCCTCAACGCAAATGATATCGAAGTTATTGACATATATCCGTGAGAGCTTATGCAGGAAATCATCTCGTTGGCAGTTGATTCTCTTATGCAGCTTGGCAATCTTACCCTTGATCATCCTATAATTTTTCGATCCCTTCACAGCTCTGGCTAGCTTTCTTTGCAGTCCGACAAGCTTATCTTCGGACTGTTCTGCACATCTTGGATTCTCTATCTCATTGCCAACAGAATCAACCACAAAGGAAGTCAAACCGACATCCAAACCTACTGCTTCTCCAGTTTCCGGTAACTGCTGTGGTTCCTGATCGGCCTGGACTATGGCGAACCATCTCTCGCCTTCTCTCTTGATTATGACGGCTTTGATGCAACCTTCAATCTTTCGATAGATCTTGAATTGGTTGTAATTCAGGGTATTGTACCAACCATACCCTTTGAAGCGAATATGACCGATCTTCCGACCGTTCTTCTTTGATGTCGAAAGTCCTTTGATGTTAGACCAAAGAGTGTAATTCACCATCTGAAGAACTTTAGAGTAGACGAGATTCAGCTTCGGATTTGTGAGCTTCAAAGAAGGAATCATGTTCTGAGAATCATAGGTCTTGAGCTTGATGCCGTTTCGTTTTGCTTCATTCAGGTCTTGGAGAAGCCGATTATAGAGCCACCTGCAAGCATCCAAATTCTCCGCTAACTTCCATGCAGTGACCTTGTTAGGGAAGATGGGATACTTGTAGCTGATTATCATAAATACAGATATGCATACTTAATATTTATATTAGTTGAGGGCAGCGCGAAAGTAATCATGGCAAAGGACTCCGCTTTCATCCTCACCCTGAAGGATGGGGACTTCCCGCTCCGTCCCTCGCAATCCTACAAGTTAAAGAGAGAGATACATTCCCTCTTGCGGCAATCAGATTGCATCTCATAACCAAAAGGTTAATACGTAAAGGGTTTCTCGATATGTAGTAGTATGTTCGCTCCTATCGATCTTATGATCAGGTCATCTTTTGGTCAAAAACATTTACAAGAGAATCAAATGGGATTAACGATTATATAAGATCTGAAAATCGAGCATGCAAGAAACCCCACCATGTATCGTGCAAGAAGAGAAGACCCATGTCACCCAAGGCATGGGGTTTCCGGGTTTATTGGTCCTAAATTGGGACCAAACCCCAGCCGCAGGCTGGAACAGGAGGATAAACGGGGGATGCTGGCAGAACTGGAAGATAAGAGAGGCAAACTCAGACAGGAGTCCCTTGCCTTCAAGGATCGAAGAAGCCAACTGAATGCTGAAGCGAGCAAATGGGCAGCTAAGCGAAATGAGCTGAACAAGGCCACCAAAGAGCTGATAGACAAGGCCCAGGAACTCAAGAAGCTGCGAGATGAAAATAACAAGAATGTGGCTGATTCCAAGAAGGACAGGGATGAGTACAATGAGAAGACCAATCAACTCTATGCAAGGATAGACGATATCCGCAAGAAGTACAACCTCACTGGAGAGCGCTCCATAAGGGATCTGCGCCGCGAGATAGATCACTTGGAGTTCCGCCAGCAGACTGAGGTCTTAAGTCCGGATAAGGAGAAGCAACTGGTCGATAAGATCGCCGCTTTGCATGCAGAGTTTCGAGGCAGAAAAGAGCAGCTTGAGAAGAATGAGGAGCTTAGAAAGCTTCTCGATGAAGCGCAAGCTATGAGAGATCAGGCTTCCGACCACCACGATCGGGTTACCAAGTTTGCAGAAATGGCTCAGGAATACCACGATCAGATGATAGCCACCTTCAAAGAAGCCGATCAGACTCGTGCTGAAGCCGATGCTGCTCACAAGGAGTTCGTGAAAGCCCAGGAGGCTGCTGATGAGCAGCATAAAGAGTTCATCCGCACTCAAAGAGAGGTTCGCGACTTCGAAAAGGTCATTGTGGGCTTGAAGAAGAAGAACCGGGACATTAAGGAAGATCGCGCCAAAGAGGTTGCCAAGCGCGAGGCAGAGGATATCCTTACCCACTTCAGGCAGGGCGAGAAGCTGAATACAGTCGACCTACTAAGGCTGCAGCGTGCCGGCCTGGTTTGATTTGATCTAATCTCAATACTTATGGGCAGAGGATCTGCCCCTCTTAGATTTTATAAATTTAGAACTCCTTTAGATGCTTCTGAGAAACGATTGCCGATTCTGCATACAAGACCGTAAGCTTTTAAGCCTCCTCATCAGATCGGAATTGATGAATGAGATTCGCCTGCTCTTCGGAAAGCCGGTTATAAGGGACAAATGGCAGCTCATATCAGCTATCAAGGATCTAAAGTCGCGTCATGGCTGCATAGTGCAGGCCTTCGACGCAGATAAGATCGCAAGTGAGAGACACCTACGCTTTGCCGTCCAGAAGGCGCTGACAGCATTTTCCGAAGCGAGAAATATCGCAAAAGATGAGGGAATGGAGATCATGCGTTATGCCTCGGGCGAGAGGCAGATTGAGAGAGCCCTTTTCATGCGTGTATCGGATATTACGCAAAGAATTGCACTTGTTATCGTTGGCTTTGGCTCTCAGCCGGACGCCTCGGAGCTATCCCGGATCATAGAGCTGGACGGACTGGGTTGTTCGTTTAGTGCAAAAGCTGTAATAGAGGCTTTTAATATCTCTTCCGAGGAGCTATGTGCCGTGGGCGAGGAAAGAATCGAAGATCTGGTCATCGAAAGGGTGGCCCTGGTGGACACATATCGGTAAACTGCAAAATTAAGGATGAGTTGTAAAATGAAAGAAGAATTCTACACCGAGAAGCGATGGCTCAACTGGATGAATAAGGTTAAGGACAGCAACTTCAAGCTTACCGAGGAGGATGATAAGAACTCTGGTGCCGTCTTCATCTATATCATGGATGATGTGGTGCTCTCCTGCCTTAAGGTAATAGCCCGGTGCGAGCGCACGGTTATATCACCCGAAGAGGCCCTGGCCGAGATTACGGCCATCAGATCGATCGTCTTTTCCGAGGCCGAATCTATGGGAGAAGATGCCGATTTGATGCTTGAATCCCTCAAGACATCCCTCGCCGCGGTATTTGTCTCCAGCCAGCGCTATATCATTGGAGTATTTGATCGCGAAACCCCCCTGGATGAGATGGTGGCAAAGGCGGTAGCTGCCGAGAAAGAGGAGAACCTGGACGGTGCGTTTGATCTGCTAAGTCAGGTGGGAGCGAGAGTGATAGGTGGAGAGAGCCTTCCTGAGATTGGCGAGATACCTTACTGCATGACGGCTGAGCTCATGGATGGAATTGATGCCATATCTGCGGCAATGCTCGGTGATGATAGCTACAAAGATGATGATGGGTCAGAGGATACGGGTGGGGTCGACTAGATCGATCTGGTTATTACCTCGCATCCCTTCTCGAGAACGATAACGGTGTGCTCGGCCTGGGAGACCAGGGCTCCTTCTACCTCCCAGAGCACGGGATATCTGTGCAAGCAGCCGGCGCGTAGTAGCTGCATGAGCGCATATTCCGCTCTCTCGGCTTGCAGCCAGCGTCTGGCAAAGGGAAGTGTCTTGTATTCTTCGGAAATCTCTTTTAAGAGCCTTCGAGCTGCTGGAAGGCGTACCGGTCGCATAGCGGAAAAACCATAGATCTCATTAATTTGGGCCTCACTGATCCTGCCCGAGCCGTTGGTGGCAAATGGCTCAATGGCAATGACATCTCCTTCCTTCAAGACTGTGCCTTTTTCCATAGCTTTATTGGGCACCGCAGGCTCGTCATGGGCCAGATATCTGGACAGACCGTGGCCTGTCAAATTATACACCGGCTTGTAGCCGTAGCCGGTTATGGCCTCTTCTATGACCTTGCCTATCTGGGCGGTGTCTGTACCCGGCCCAATTATCTCTAACGCTGCCTGCAGAGCGACATGAGAGGCTTCGACCAGTTTATCATGGCCGCTGAGGTCAATGGTTATGGCGGCATCTGCGATATAGCCGTCCACATGCACTCCCACATCCAGCTTGACCATATTCTCCCCAAAACGGGCGGTATCAAGGGGCGAAGGTGTGTAATGAGCTGCGTTTCTATCCAGAGATATGTTGCAGGGAAATGCGGGTTTTGCGCCTTTTGATCTGATTGCATCTTCCACAAAATTTGCCACATCCAGTAGCGATGCGCCCAATTCCACTCGCGGCCTTGCATTCGCCAGCACCTCAGAGAGGATTTGCCCTGCCCTTCTGTACTTCTCCAAAATTTCAGTTTCCATTGATAGACACCTAAAGAACGAGCTTCTTCTCGAAATGAGTAAGGTTCTCGCAGCCTCTTTTCTTTACCACTACCATGTCCTCCATGCGCACGCCTCCGATATCGGGATAGTAAAGGCCGGGTTCCACGGTTACCACATGGTTGACCTCTAGAATCTCACCTGCTTCGCCAAGCGAGGGTTTTTCATGCACATCCAGGCCAACGCCGTGCCCGGTGGAATGGGTAAAACCCTGTCCCTCAGTCTCCGGATATCCCTGATCCCGGAAGACCTCTGATACCCGTGAATGAACCTCTTTGCCGCTGGCGCCCGCCCGGACTGCTCGAAGGCCCTCGGCCTGCGCCAGACAGACTGCCTCATAGATCTCTTCTACCTCGAGTGCGGCTTCGCCTTTGAGAACCGTGCGCGTCATATCGGCAAAGTAGCGGCTGCTCTTGCTGCGCGGAAAGATATCTATGACAATGGGTGCATTGGCGGCTAACGGTCCCGTCCCTCGCGCATGAGGATCAGCCGCCTGCAGGCCGCCGGCAATAATAGTATCCATCGTCTCGCAGCCATCCTCGAGCAGAGATATATCAATTGCACTGCGCACCTTTTCCGAGGTAAGAGGCATATCATCGTGATAAAGCAATTCCCCACGGGGCTCACAGCTGCCGATTAGATGAATCGCCTGGCGCATAGCTCTCTCGCAAGCCCTCTGGGTATCGGCAATGGCGTTTATTTCTTTTATCGTCTTTATCGCTCGAAAGCGTGATGCAGGGCTCTCCAGGACAGTAACAGCGAAATCCTGGATCAGATGCTGGTACAGGCCTGCTGGAAAGCGAAACGGCACTCCTAGATGTTTTATGCTGTGATCTTGCAAAAATTCCGCTAGCATCTGGCCATAAGCTTCTTCCCAATTTTCGCTACTCTTCAGCTTTTCTCGAATTTTATATTGTGAAGTGCTCAGACATTTGTCTGCTATGGACTCCTTCTCCGCCCTTCCCGTCTCCATGGAAGAGACGAGCAGTGTGGTCTTCTCCTGGGCAAGAGCAGCGAATCGGTCGCCTGCCAGGAAGTGAGTGAGATAATACATGTCGGCATCACAGATACTGTCGCCGACAAAGAGAAAACCGTCCAGATTATGCCGATCTAGAAATATCTGCATTGGAGTGGACACAAATAACTACCTTTGAATGGATTTTGTCAGCTCAGAGACAAAAGAGGTGACATCTTGGCTCTTCTCCACGCCAGTTCCCGTAACAATCAGGTCTGCTCCGGCAGCTACCAGTTCGGCTGCTGCGCTGCTGCTGCGAATCCCGCCGCCTACTATTAGCAGGACGTCACCCAGGAGCTTCTTGACCAGAGATACCATGCCGACCGGCACAGGAGAGTCTGCACCTGACCCGGCTTCGAGGTATACCAGTCTCATGCCCATGTATTTGGCAGACAGGGCATAAGCGGCAGCCAGTTCCGGCTTTCTTCGCGGTATCAGACGGGCATCGCCCACAAAGCCAACCGTCCCGCCCGGCTCAACTATGATATAGGCCATGGGTATGGGCTCAAGGCCATAACGCAAGATCAAAGGCGCGCCAAGCGCCTGGTTTTCTACGATATAAGCCGGGGTGCGAGAGTTAAGCAGGCTCATAAAGAAGACTGCATCCGCATTTTCACATAGGCCTGCTACGCTACTGGGAAATAGAATTACGGGCAGATTCGTCTTCTCCTTGATCTCCCGCACGGTCTCATGAAGAAGAATTCCTGCCGCACCTACCGAGCCGCCTACCATGATGGCATCCGTGCCGCCTTTGGTGGCAGCCAGCGCCATAGCCCCTGCTCGCGCCGGACTCTGAGAATCCGGATCAATCAACGTGAGATGTCCGGCGCCGCGCTCTGCAACTGCGCCAGCCAGCAAGAGCTCGACTCTGCCTCTCTCAAGCATCATTAAGCGGTCTTATTTTCCTTGGACTTCATCCTCAGTCCTTTGTAGCCGCACTTGCGGCAGCGAGTCGCTCTTACAGGATTTCGTGCGTTGCAGCTCATGCATATCTTGAGATTCAAGATTCTCTTTTCAGCTTCTGGAAATCTAGCCATAACTTTATCGCCTTTTTCTGCTCGAATATGAAACTTTCTATAATCAATTAGCGCCGGGGTTGGGATTTTCCTGATAGAGCTATCGCGCTCACTATCATTTTGAACCCAAGCGTCCCAGGAAGGGACAACAGGTCTCGAGCCTGCCGCGTATGAACTTCTGCCGACGAAAGCCGACAGAAATTGTCCGCTCTGCCACCCCGGCCCTTACAATTCTCCGTCGGACCCATGCTTTATATCTGTTGCTCCTCCCTAGTTAGCCGCAGGATCCTAGAAACAGGAGTTGTTATGTCTCTAAGAGATGATGCATTAGCATTTCATAAAGATGCCAAGGGCAAGATTGCCGTCCACAGCAAGGTCGCGTGCGCTACCGTGCGTGACCTCTCATTAGCTTATACTCCGGGCGTGGCCGAACCCTGTCGCGAGATCGAAAAGAATCCGGATGACGTTTACGAGTACACCGCTAAGGGCAATATCGTAGCCGTGGTAACAGACGGAACTGCCGTCCTGGGCCTGGGCGATATTGGGTCTCTGGCATCTATACCGGTCATGGAAGGAAAAGCCATTCTGTTCAAGAACTTCGCGGGCATAGATGCCTTTCCCATAGCTGTTGGCAGTAAGGACCCATCGGTCATCGTGGAGACAGTTGCCAGAATTGAGGGCGTCTTTGGCGGAATCAACCTGGAAGACATAAGTGCGCCACGCTGCTTTGAGGTTGAGGGGCGTCTCAAGAAGATCCTATCGATACCTGTATTTCATGATGATCAGCATGGCACCGCCGTGGTTGCCCTGGCGGCTCTTATTAATGCCCTCAAGGTAGTTGGCAAGACCTTCGACCAGGTGAAGGTTGCCGTAAGCGGAGCTGGCGCGGCCGGCATCGCAGTCACCAAATTTCTCTACAGCTTTGGGGTAAAGGATGCCATACTCTGCGATAGCCGGGGAGTGATTCACCAGGGTAGGTCCGACCTCAATTCTGCCAAGCAGGAGATCGCCCGCATGACCAATCCCCGTAATGTTACTGGTAGTCTGGCCGATGCCATAAAAGGTGCAGACGTCTTCCTGGGCCTTTCTGTGGCAGGCATTGTGACTTCTGCCATGGTAAAGAGCATGGCGGCGGATGCCATAGTCTTTGCCATGGCCAATCCACTGCCCGAGATCATGCCAGACCTGGCCTTGCAGGCGGGAGCGCGGGTGGTGGCCACCGGTCGATCCGATTTCCCCAATCAGGTCAATAATGTGCTGGGCTTCCCTGGGATCTTTCGCGGGGCTCTGGATGTGCGGGCATCGGACATCAATGAGGCTATGAAGGTCGCAGCTTCGCAGGCCATTGCCGGACTGGTGGAGAGCGTATCCGAGGTGTGCATAATTCCTTCTCCCCTGGACAGAAGGGTAGTTCCTGCCGTGGCCGCGGCAGTAGCTCGCGCCGCCATAGAGACGGGCGTGGCGCGTGTTCCTCTGGATCCATCAGAGGTGGGAAGAAGGGCAGAGGCGATGGTCGCCAATCTGGGAAAATACGCCTGTCCTCCTTCCTACATTCTTACCTTCTTACGACTTCTTAGAACAGGTACAGGTTCCCCTGTCCTGTCCTGCTTTTTCCTTTTTT
>JAQTYS010000352.1 GCA_028688175.1 Methanothrix sp.
CACCGGGTCTGAATGACTATCTTGCAGATAAGGGCTATGAGACCTTCCCGATTCGAATGGGGCTTGAGGGACAGCTCAACTTCACTCCAAACATAGGCGTTTATTGCACAAAGGCTAACGCCCAGAAGGACCTAACAAAAGTTGAAATGTTTGATTGGGGACTAGTCCTTCAAACATCGCCCTCCAGCGTAGCAGACGCATACTTGGGGCTGGGTGGGGGCAGCGGAAAGGTAAGCTTCAATACAACGGTTACTGAGTTTGACTACTATGCGGCGAAGGCCGGTGTTGATGTTAAACTAGGCTCACTCCTTTTTGGAATTGGCTATAGTTACGCGATGACTGACCATGAAGGACTAGATTTGGATACAGCCTATGTTACAGTGGGCTGCAGTTTTTGACTCTTGGGATGTGGCGCATCGAACAGGAAGGTGAAGTCTGACCCATTAACTAGTTAATGGGTTAGAACCTCCCAGGCAGTATCGGTGGGCTAGAAATTGGGTAAGACCTATGGCCTGGGGAGGCAATTTTTTGGATGTATCTTGGAATACTGCTAAGCGGATCCAATGGTTCCTCCCCATCCTTTAAAAAGATTTCGCAGTACAAACGGGAATCTGCTTCTGCCAAATCTACAGAATACCTACCGCAGAGTCTAGTCAATACTCCCTCAAGAAGGTGGCTCCAATCCAACGGGTTATCTTTGGCAACAAGTAAAGCCAAGGAATGCATCTTTTGTGGTGAATTCTTTGTGTTCAGAGGACCTAATCCGGATATACAAGCTATCACGATTAACGATACCGGAAGATACCAGCCAGCAACTGGCTGCCCCCGCAGGTATTTGGTCTATGGAGCAATGAAACCTCACCTAGGTGGAAATACCGGTTGTCCTCGGCCGTGGCCGATTTCTCAAGCCAATGAATACCTTACTGAACGCTAGGAAACATCACCAACGATTACCTTGCCAACCGATAACTGCAATGATATAATTGATTGGCAATCCCTGCTCCGTTAATGCCGGAGCCATCTATGTCCATAGGGAGGAGGTGGAGCTTAATGCGCTCCTATGAGGTGATGTACGTTCTTAACCCCACCTTAGAAGAGGAAGCCACCAACGCTTTGATTGAGCGGTTTAGCGGGATTATTACCCAAGCCGGTGGCGAGATCGAAAGTGTTGAACGGTGGGGTAAACGACGCTTAGCCTATGAGATCGATGAGCTGCACGAAGGGTTTTACGTGGTAACCAAATTCCGTGCTGAGAAAGAAACCATCGAAGAGCTAAGACGTGTTATGAAAATCACCAATGAAGTGTTAAGGTACCTGCTTGTGCGCCAAGATAGCTAGTCGAAAGGAAGTGCAGGTATGCTAAACAGAATTGTATTGGTTGGGAGATTAGCCCAAGACCCCGAGCTTAGATATACAACTAATGGTATCGCGGTTGCCAATTTTTCGCTTGCGGTAGAACGACCCTTAATGAACCAAGCAGGAGAGAGAGAAGTCGATTTTATCGATATTGTTACTTGGCGTAAGCTAGCGGAGAATTGTGCGAATAACTTGCAAAAAGGACGGCTTGTAGCGTTACAAGGGCGTTTACAGATCCGTTCTTACGAAGCCAACGATGGTTCTAAGCGCAGGGTTTCCGAAGTTGTTGCCGATGAGGTTCGATTCCTTGACTGGCCGAATAAGGCAGAAAGAGACGAATACAGCGGTCCAGCAGAGGAAGAAATGGACGATCTCCCGTTCTAAACTGCCGAATGATAGGGGGTATTGACCATGGCAGCGCGTAAAGGCGGCCGGAAGATGCGGAAAAAGGTCTGTGTTTTCTGCGCCGACAAGCTAGAACAAGTAGATTACAAAGATGTAAACCGGTTGCGACGATTTGTTACCGATAGGGCCAAGATTCTACCAAGCCGTATCTCGGGAAACTGTGCGAGACATCAACGACAGTTGACCACTGCTATTAAGAGGTCGCGGCAAGTAGCACTATTGCCCTATAGTGTAGATTAGCATGTGAATAGAGGGGAGCCGTATGAAGCTCCCCCTGTGCTCTTTTTCAGAAGGAATCCATCATCCCTGATTTGGAGGAAGATGACCATGCAAAAGCCTGAGATTAATATTGCACGGAATCTTCGGAGCATAGAGGTTCTCAAATCAGAACTCTTAAGTGGTGTAGCCGCGCTCTTTAGAGGGATGGTGCAAAGTAACGAGGACGTTATTAGTGATTCCCTATCCCGTCTGGTTATCTGTATCTATGGCCTAGGTCGAAGATTGGGAATCAGTTTCTCCCGATTGGATGCCAGGGTGGATAGTAAGCTGAAGTCCTATGCCGAGAGCCAGCATGAAATAGAGGATTGGTATGGGGACTTTTCGGAGCTGCAGCAGTATCGACTTAATAACAAGAGGTGAGATGGATTGAACCGAAAAATGTCTACCACGGCACTGACCGAAGCAGCGATGCTTGGTGCTGTTATGGTGGTCTTATCACTTCTCGCCTTCTTTCTGATTCCCTATCTTGTGGTTGTCATCCCTTTACCATTGATTATCCTAGTTGTTCGTCATGGTCTGCGGACTGGGATCGCGACAACTGTCGTGGCATCAATAATTATAGGTATGTTCGATCCAATGCTGGTGATTGTCATACTGTTTCAGATTGGCGTGGTGGGGATTGCTTTAGGGGAAGAAATTCGTGAGTCCTTTAGCCCGCCAGTAACCTTGATCCTGGGCATTGGGGCGGCTCTAGTCGCC
>JAQTYS010000353.1 GCA_028688175.1 Methanothrix sp.
AAGATCTTGGAGTTGCGGGCTAAGGGTATTTCACAGCAGGAGGTTGCCAACGCGGTTGGTGTGGACAGGACTTTTGTGTCCCGATTGGAGAGTATCGGTGAGATTAGGAAGGGTAGAAAAACAGCCTTAATTGGTTTTCCCATTGCCAACAAGGAAGAAATAGTCAAGACGGCCAAGGAACAGGGCTTTGATTATGTCCTGATTCTTACTAACAATGAGCGATGGGACTTTGTGGAGGAATTGACGGGCGCGGCATTGTTTAACCAGATTATGGAGCTTGTTAGTGGGCTACAGAAATATGATAGCGTGGTATTTTTGGGTTCAGACATGCGGATTAAAATGGCCGAGGAGATTCTGGGCAACCAAGTAATTGGTGTAGAGCTTGGTAGTTCGCCCTTGGAAGCGGATAAGTATGTATCCCCCGAATTGGTGGTCCAATTAGCTTCCGCCTTACGCACAGAATAAACCAGGAGCGGAACAGTTGACACCCGGAGGCTTTGCTACTATAATTAGTCACATCGATTCTAGGGAAGGAGACCAGGGGTAGCAATGGCTGAAAAGGAAGTTCTCCTGACACGGGAAGGTTTGGAAAAGTTGGAAGGGGAGTTGGATTATCTCATACGAGTAAGACGTCGCGAGGTAGCCGAACGGATCAAAGAAGCACTGGGATTTGGGGATATCAGTGAGAATTCGGAATATGATGCGGCCAAGGATGAACAGGCCCAGGTAGAGGCCAGAATCTCTAAGATTCGTGGTATTCTGCGCAATGCAGTACTCATCAACAACGACGAAGATGATGATACTGAGGAAGTAAAGGTAGGCTATACGGTTGTAGTCAAGGAGCTAGGCACCGGGAAAGAGTGGAGGTACAAGGTCGTGGGTTCAGCAGAGGCGGATCCATCGAATCATCGTATTTCCAATGAATCCCCTGTAGGCCGTGCTTTGCTTGGGAAAACCATTGGAGACCAGGTGGCGGTAACAGTGCCAGCTGGTGTTTTGCATTTCGAGATTCTGGATATTAATAAGTAGTGAGTGATTTGCGGAGGTGTGTTTTGGTGACTAATAGGCTGCCGCCCGAGGACATCCAGGCGGCCGAGGAAATGAATGATCAAATGCAAGCCCGCCTTGCCAAGAAGAAAGAGTTGGATGAGGCTGGGATTGATCCCTTCGGCAGGAGTTTTGAGGTGACTCATCGTGCGACAGATATTATTGACAATTTTGATCAATTAGAAGGACAGCACGTTAGAGTTGCTGGCAGGATCATGGCCCTCCGAGGCCATGGCAAAGTTGGCTTTTTGGATCTACAGGACATTTCCGGTCGAATTCAGCTTTATGTCAAGGCAGATCTGGTCGGAGAAAGAGATTACTTCGTCTACCAGCACTTAGATCTGGGGGATTTTATCGGCGTTTCTGGGGAGATATTTCGCACCAAACGCGGTGAAATCAGCGTGAAGGTTGAGGAGCTTACTCTCCTAGCAAAGGCTTTACGCCCACTTCCGGATAAGTGGCATGGGCTTCAAGATGTCGAGATTCGGTACCGACATCGTTATCTTGACTTAGTAGTGAATCCTAAGGTTAAGGACACCTTCATTGCACGTACCAAGATCATTAGTTCTATTCGTAATTTTCTTTCCTCACGAGGATTTCTCGAAGTTGAGACTCCTGTGCTTCATTCCATAGCAGGGGGAGCTAACGCAAGACCCTTTATTACCCACCATAATGCTTTAGATATGGATCTCTATCTGCGAATTGCACCGGAGCTATATCTAAAGAGACTCATTGTGGGGGGCTTAGAAAGGGTCTTTGAGCTGGGGAAGAACTTCCGTAATGAGGGTATTTCCACCAAACATAACCCTGAGTATACGATGGTGGAGGTATATCAGGCGTATGCTGATTATCATGAGATGATGTCTCTTACCGAAGAGTTGATCTCTTATGTGGCCCAGACGGTAAAAGGAAGTACCAAATTCGAGTTCCAAGGTCAGTTGATTGACGTAACTCCACCCTGGCCTAGGCTTCCGATGCTGGATGCCATCGAGCAATACGCAGGAGTTGACTTATCAGGGGATTTGACTACTGTGCAGATTGAAGAGTATAGGAAGCAACTTAAGCTGGGTGACGAGGTCCGCACAAAAGCTCAGCTAATCAATGAAGCCTTCGATCGATATGTCGAACCCCGGCTGATTGAGCCTGTCTTCATTGTGGACTATCCTGTTGAGATTTCTCCCCTTGCCAAGCGAAAGGCCGACGACCCAACGATGACCGATCGTTTTGAGCCTTATATTGTTGGCTGGGAGATTGCTAACGGCTTTTCGGAGCTGAACGATCCTTTGGATCAAAGGCAGCGTTTCCTTCAGCAGATGGAACAGCGTCAAGCTGGATGACGAAGCACATATGATGGATGAGGACTATGTAGTTGCTTTGGAGCACGGAATGCCTCCCACTGCAGGTCTGGGAATTGGTATTGACCGGTTGGTCATGTTGCTAACTGATTCCCCTTCGATTCGGGATGTATTATTCTTTCCCCTAATGAGGCATCGGAAGTAACAATGGACACATTCTATAGTCACATATTGGAGTGCAATAGCTAGATATTCGCCGTACCTTAAAGGAATATCAAGTTATTCAACCGTATTTACGGAAAATGGTTGTTGCGGCCAGGCTATGATTATGGTATCTTAATCATCCCATCGGGTTATTCCGATGGGGGCAAAAAATAAGTAGAGATGCCGTTGACA
>JAQTYS010000075.1:0-1141 GCA_028688175.1 Methanothrix sp.
CTATCGTTCAGTTCGCCAAGAGCCGTTGCAGCGCTGGATCGAACTAACCCGTTGCTATCATTAAGAGCAATAATCAGCGGGCCAACTGCTCCATGATCTTTGAGTTCACCGAGTGCTAGGGCAGCTCTGCCTCTGATATCACTGCTGCTATCGTTCATTGCCATAATCAATGGATCAATTCCTTCTATCCTAACAAGAGACGATGCAGCAATCGTTTGCACATCCCAATTGCTGTCATTGAGAGCCAAAATCAATGGACCTATGGCTCTGCTATCGCTGAGATTGCCGAGAGATTGGGCAGCACCCATTCTGACATCACTGTCGCTATCATTGAGAGCCAGGATCAATGGACCGAGAGCATTAGGGTCACTGAGAACACCTAGAGATTTTGCGCTCTCACTTCGGACTTCCCAGTCGCTATCACTGAGAGACAGGATCAATGGGCCGACTGCTTTGCCATCATGAAGGAGGCCTAGAGACTGGGCTGCACTCGATCTTACGCCACTATCGCTATCATTGAGAGCCTGGATCAATAGGCCTACTGCCCGGCTATCGTTGAGATTGCCCAGAGCACCAGCAGCACTCTCCCGCACGTCGCTATCACTATCATTTAGGGTCTTGATGAGATGAGCAAAGGCTCTTTGGTCTCCAAAGTCGCCCAGAACCGCTGCAGCATACTCTCGGACATAGCCGTCCTCATCCATAAGAGCCTGGATCAGCGGATCGACTGCCCGGCTATCATTGAGATTGCCCAGTGCGAGAACTGCATACTGCCGAACATAGCTGTCTTCATCTCCAAGAGCCAGGATCAGAGAATCAACGGCCCTGGGATCTCTGAGATCAATAAGAGCCTTGGCAGCATAGACCCTTGCCTGTGCATTCTCATTCTTAAGAGCCGAAATAAATGGACGGGCATCTCCTATCTCAACCAGAGCCGATGCTGCACTCTCTCGGACATACCAATCGCTATCATTGAGAGCTAAAACCAGTGGATCGATAGCTTTTGGGTCTTTGATATTACCCAGAGCCAATACCGCATATTCTCGCACCCATTCATCCTCATCCTGGAGTGCTTGGATTAGTGCATCGACAGCTCTGCTATCGTTAAGATTGCCAAGTGACTGAGCAGCCAATTCTCGCA
>JAQTYS010000075.1:1241-10926 GCA_028688175.1 Methanothrix sp.
ATCACTATCATTAAGTGCCTCGATCAACGAAACTACTGCTCGAGAGTCATTGATCTTTCCCAGAGCCAATGCCGCCCTCCATCGAACAAAGTGATCACAGTCATGCAACGCTGCAATCAATGGATCGACTGCTCTTGCATCTTTGAAATCGCCAAGTTCCGATGCAGCGCCTGCTCGGACATCTCTGTCGCTATCGTTGAGATCAGCGATAAGATAATCGAATGTTTTTGAACTGTAGGGCACGATGTGAGTCTTGTTCTTTGCCATCCCTTCGATGAGGTCGACTGCTCTTTCGTAAGCTTGCGGTGCTGCGATATTACTTACGCTGACTGATTTTGTTGAATTGTTCTCTGTAATCGAAATGCCTTCACAAGAGCCATCCCTTACCTCAGGATTATAGTAGCTATCATTGAGGGAATAAAAGCCACTCTTTTCAAGTTCATATAGAAGGTCTTTTAATTCCGTCTCATTTAGCGCAAACGTCTTTCTGAAATCTTCGTTCTCGTACCTCTGTCCATCTTCGAAGAGAATAAGGTTGCCACTTCCACTTTCATAAAGGCAAACCCCCTCAGATTCAATCCGGATATCCGTCCTGCCCCATTCAGCATGACAGGCTCCATGTGAATAATAGATTATCAATGGCATGCTCTCGTTCATGGGCGTAGGTGTTGGCTCTATGCATACGCCAGTACCTGTTGACACAAGTATCAGCACATAAATCCAAAATAATAATCTCATATATCCATCCTTGCCTGATCTGAGGAACCTGAAGATCGATGAAATCCTAGTGGCGGCCTCATGGCGGATTGCAGCTTATGAGGTACTGAAAGTTATCGTATCCAAATAAGGATTTAAAGCTTATTATCGATCGATCAATCTCTGATGTCTTGTAGTTGATGAGAAGAAGTCTTAAATATTGCTTAAAAAAATACTAACAATTATGAACAAATTATATTTGCAGCGACTGAATTCTACCATGAGGGGAGCAATTGTGAAGCGATCCCGAAGGAAATCATGGGTGTGATATCATCGCTCGGTATTCAATAGAGGTCCATAACCTAACTAAGAAGTTTTTAATAAATCGAGGACTGCTGGATTTTGTTTCTCATCCGCTCAATAAAGATGAGATTACATCCCTGGAAATGATCAATTTACAGGTACGAGAGGGTGAAGTATTCGGTTTGCTGGGACCTAATGGTGCCGGGAAGACGACATTAATAAAAATATTATGCACCTTGATTTTTCCGAGTGCCGGAATGGCGAGGGTGAATGGATATGATGTATTAAAGGAGAGTAAAAAGGTCAGAGAATCCATCGGTTATGTCACCACAGATGAACGAAGTTTCTACTGGAGGCTCACCGGCCGGCAAAATCTCGAATTTTTTGCCAATCTTCATAATTATTATTCATCCCAGGCTCGAGAAAGAGTCTCGGAGTTGCTGGAGATCGTCAACCTGGAAAACAGAGCAGATGACCCTTTTCTAAGCTACTCTGCCGGGATGAAGCAGCGCCTGGCCATAGCTAGAGGGCTGATCAACGACCCACGGGTTCTCTTCATGGATGAGCCGACACGAAGCCTTGACCCTAAAGCTGCGCAGAGCGCCAGGGACTTCATCAGCAGCTACATTGTCAGAGAGCAAGAAAAGACCATATTCCTGTCCACTCATAACCTGAACGAAGCCGAACAGCTCTGCAACAGAATTGCCATCCTTGACGAAGGGAAGATAAAGATTGCCGGCAGCCCTCAGGAGCTAAAGAGCGGCCTTGGCAACGATTCTACATTGAGCGACGTCTTCTCATCCTACTCAGGCAGGAAGCTGGAAGAAGAGATACTGCCTAAACCGTCTTTCATGAAAGAGATGCGCCACCGCCAAAGAGGGGGATTGGGCGCAATGAGGAGGCGAGGAATGTGATACTAAAAAAGGCTTTCGCATTCATAAAGCGCAGCTATATGCTACAGATGAGCTATAAATTGGAGTCTATTCTGCGATTATTCTTCATGCTATTTAACATTTTAACCTATTACTTCGTTGCCAAGTTAGTAGGAACTGCGGGAGCAAAGTATCTTGAACCTTATGGCGGCGACTACTTCTCTTTTGTGCTGATCGGCATAGCTTTTTCCACATATCTGATGGTCTCGCTGCGAGGTTTCTCTGAGACCATACGAGATGAGCAGATGATGGGTACTCTTGAAGCCATGCTCGTAACCCCCACCGATACGGCTACGGTGATTACCTTTTCATCACTTTGGAGCTTCATATTTGCCTCCATTAGAGTTCTGTTATATCTCATTGTTGGCATTCTTCTGGGCGTAAATATGACGAATGCTAACCTATTGGGAGCATTAATCATCCTCATACTGACAATATTAAGTTTCAGCAGCCTCGGCATATTGGCGGCGAGCTTTATTATGATCTTTAAGAGGGGTGATCCCATCAATATGATGTTCATGAGCACATCAGAACTCTTCGGAGGCGTATTTTTTCCAATCGAAGTATTGCCCTGGTGGCTGCAGAGCATCTCTCATCTCTTTCCCATGACCTATTCGTTAAGCGGCATGAGACATGCGCTCCTGCAGGGATATTCATTGCATGAATTGCTACCGGAAATATCCACATTGGTCATTTTCGCCCTAATTCTTCTGCCTCTGAGTCTATTCATCATCAGATTCGCCGTAAAGAGAGTCAAGGAAGAGGGAACGCTGGTTCAATATTGAAGCGATTTTCTCTCAATTTTTTTCGGATTGCCTCCATGGATTACTCTTAAATAGTGTGATAATTCTACGTTATTTTAAGGATTGAACCGACCAGACTCATTCAAAGCAGTTCGTGCATTTGCATTGTTTTTTTGTATGTGTTTAGCTCTCCAAAAATCGCTCGATAGATGCTGGTTTTAGTCGATGAAAGCATGACGAAAAAGAACTTGCGCCGGATTAAAAATCGATATCAATAGCTGAAGTATCTTTAAATTTGTTTTCGGGGACTTGCAGCATGAGACATTACGAAATGGGTCTATTGATGCTTATTGGAGTGAGCTAAACACATACGTTTTTTTTTTATAGCTAGCATGGGATCAGGTAATAGGTAGCTCATCTCCCTGCATCCTGCCCACATTTGTTTAGATAATCACACTTAGTTATACTTGATCAATAGATAGTTTTATTAATAATGCCGACTTCTAGCACAACCAAGCTATGGCCTATGTTATGCCTGCAATTGGCGCATAGGCGAATTGACTGCTATCCGACGGAGTGTGATGGTTTATGGTAAAAATCACAATTAAGGATCTGACCTTTAGTTATGCAAGCAACAAAATCTTGGATAATCTGAACGTGGTAATTGATTCATCAGAGATCCTCAGCCTGGTGGGTCCCAATGGGTCAGGCAAGACCACCCTCATAAAATGCATGGATCGCATTCTCAGGCCGAAGGGAAGCATCCTTCTCGATGCCCGCAAGCTAGAGGACATGAGCGGCGTGGAGATTGCCCGCATTTTCGGCTATGTACCACAGTCCAGTTCAACGCCCTTAAACACAACTGTATTCGATACCGTGCTCATGGGCAGAAGACCGCATATTAGCTGGCGAGTCTCAGATGCAGACCTCGATAAAGTGGCAGAAACCCTTGAACTCTTGCACCTGGAGAAGTTTTCTATGAGAGATTTCTCACAGCTCTCCGGCGGTCAGAAGCAAAAAGTCCTAATCGCTCGCGCCTTATGTCAGGAGCCGGAGGTACTACTATTGGATGAGCCAACTTCCAACCTGGATATGAAGCATCAGCTCGATGTCATGGAAACTATAAGCTCACTTGTTAAGGAGAAAGGCATCTCTGCAGTCATGGCCATACATGACCTCAACCTGGCCTCAAGGTTCTCTGATAAGCTGGCTATGTTGATGGGCGGGAAGGTATATGCTGTGGGCAGCCCAAATGCACTTATTACAGAAAGCAATATCGGTTACGTCTATGGGATTGAAGCACAGGTGATGAACGATCTGGACAAACCCTATGTTGTACCCATCCGATCTATGAGCGCAAGCACTGTATGTAGCTGAAAAGCAAATCCATTAGAGCAAGAGACGATCGGGTCCGAATCGTCTCCCATAAATTGTTTTCACTCAATGATCTTTCTGAAGCTGATCGATGCCACAATGAAGATCACGCTGTCAAAGGCAATTACAGCCATGAAGTCCACGGGAACATTTGCCACGTCTCCACTTATCATCAAACCTCTCACCGCGTCAACTGCATAGGTCAATGGATGTGAACTACCGCGTCCTGAAGGGCGCGGCTTCCCATTTCATCGCCAAAACTTGCATCACTGATATGTGATGTAGCGGTTTTGGTTCTATGGGCACTACGGGCTGTTCCATCCCTGTGAGGAGTATGTTCCAGGGATCCACTTTTATCAGCTTTCGACCAGCTTGTAGCTGATCATCATACGAATACAGATACGCATACCTACTATTTATATCAGTTGAGAGCGGCGCGAAAGTAATCATGGCAAAGGACTCCGCTTTCATCTCCACCCTGAAGGATGGGGACTTCCCGCTTCGTCCTTTCCGATCCTACCAGTTAAACCCCATCCGTTCAATTTTACATTTATATTTCCAGAACCGGTTCTATCTTCTTCATGTATCGCTCCAGCCGTTCTTCACACTCATCCCAGGTCACATCCACATTCAGGCTCAACATGATATCTTGTAGCTGGTCTTTAACCTCGGCCCAGGTGTACTTGTTATTGGATTTGCATAATTCTGTCATCAACCTCAGCGTAGGTACAAAGACCTTCTTGAACTCTGCCCGGATGAATTTCATGAACGGCTCGCTCTGGTCCCGGGAGATATAAGATCTCAATTCATCCAGGATGATATATTGAGAGGTACATGGGTCTATGTAGGGGTCCACAATCTCTCTGCCAGCTTTCGCGGAAAGAGTCTGATATGCCTGGGCGATGAGCAGATCGATGTACTTTCTGGTGTAGGGCTCTTCCTTCATCTCTGCCACCAGACTATAGCCAACCAGCCTGCATCTGAGTAGCTGAATTCTCGCCTCCTCAAGAGGCAAATAGAAGTTTATTTTGCCGGCATAGTCCTCAAGATGTTCCAGTCTTTTGTGAGGCTCAAAGGTCACAGTCATATCGATACATCCGTTCTGATTTCCTGTACAATCAGGGTTCTCAAAATAGTTATTCTTTTGCATACTTTAGAAATAGTTATAATCTAAGAGCACTAATAAACATGCATGAAGAAGATTTTAAGTTTTCTACTGTTGGTCCTTGTCTTTTGGGCCACGGGAATATGTGCAGCCGAAGTTCCAAACCTGTTAGGGACGTGGACTGGCTTTGGAAATGGATTATATAACGAAAATGCAGCTGCCAAGTTGACCGAAAACTGGAGCGTGAGTGCCACTATCGATATGCAGAAGGATCGCCTTTTTGCAGGAAATTTGACCTACTTGGATAAGAATGGAACAGAGGTTATGGAAGGTTTTGCCGGAGCCATTGATGGGGACAATAAAAAGCTCTATATCGCCGAATTTAGCGAGGGCTACGACATTGGGACGCTCATCTCCGAGGATGAGATTGAGCTTATATATCTCTACGAAGGGAAAATGGGGAATATAGAAATCGATAGGCTTCATCGGATTAAGACATGAGATAGGCAAAGATCCTTTGAATTAAGGTAAGGCAGGTATAATCGTCCATAATCCTGCCCGGTCCGGCCTTCAAGCGCATACTTTATATCGTTGAACGTCGAAGCTTGTGAGGGCGATAGTCGGATGTCCCTCCCAGATGCTTGACATCGCCCCATCTTTTCTTAGGCAGATAGATCCCGCAATATCAAAAGTCTTTTATCGCTTGCGTTCCTTTCGATTTTGGGGGGATCAGAAAATGAGAACTGCATATGCAGCAATCATCTCGCTGGCAGTTTGCCTATTAGCAGCAGGCTGCTATGCTCAGAGCAGCAGCTCACCGCAAAGCGTAGGTGGAGATTTTGGCAGGGACTGGATAAGCAGCTTCAAAGCCCAAAACCCTCAGCCGGCTGAGACAAATCTCAAGAATGACCTCTGGTCGTGGGGCAGTTCTCCCAAAGGAAGCATAGTTGTCAATGGAAATTTATTGCCGGACCCCTATTACATTTGGAAGTCCCTCAACTACACCAGCGGTTGGCTGGGAAGAGTTTATGTTGATCCAAATACTGGATATCCGGTTTATGGTTATATAGATCCCTACACGGGAATGCCAATCTACTATTATCTGGATCCTAAGACAAGAAGACCAGTCTACACGAACGCTTTCCCAAACAATAACAATATCCCACCCTACTACTCACAAGATTACCTGGCAACGGGATATTTGCTGCCGGCGGGATCATGATAAAAGAGGTCATGATAAAAGAGGATTTGGGCCAAGCACCTGATGGTCACTTAGGAGCCGGATCTGCTGGCCGTTGCATTTCCCATTTCTGCCAACTCCTCCGTCTCATAAAGCTCATAGCTGCCTTCCAGCTCGCTTCTAACCAGAGCCATATCAAGCTTGTAATCCTTCTGCTGCTGGACCAATTTTACATCAAGGCTTATGCCCTCCTCGGATATGGAGCCTGTGGCAGTGGCCGGAGTATCTGCCCCTCCTTCGAGAAGCGTGCCATAACCCTGCAGCCTATCGCCGGTCTGTATCAATATCAAATTGATGGCTTTTCCTGCATCCTGCTCTGCAGGACTCTTTTCCAGCAGTACCTTCCACTTACCAGCCAGGTCGATGGTAGGTGCCTTTTTTTCGGCGAGTGCATTGTTAGTTACCGCTTTTTCGCTACTCTCTGCAGTCTCGTTCTTCGCTTTCGCCGTGCCGTCGGGATTTACCGTAGCACTGCTCCCGGTGGAGGACGCCACTGCATCATCGAAGATAGGGTCTTTTAGAAAATCGGTATTATCTCGTATTACCCATTTTCCGCAGCCTGCCGAGGCAGAACTTGTGAGCATTGCATAGATCAGTACCATGCATACAATTAACTGGCTCTTCAATTATGGTCCTCCTTTTTCCCTTTGATTAGATCAACCTCAGGATGCAAATCTGGTGGCGGTGGCATTTCCTTTACCGATCAGATCTTCGCCCGAGTACATTTCATAGCTTCCGGATATTACTCTATCTACCTTGACCAGATCGAGATTTATGCGCTCATCTATCTTGTTTCCATATTCGGAGACAATTGTCCATACATCAAGACTCATGACGTTGCTGGAAACAGAACCTTTGGCGCTGACCTGAAGCTTGGTGTTCTTCTCATTGAGAGTGCCCATGCCCATGACGCTTCCTTTGGTCTGGATGATGGTGAGTGGGTTTAAGGTAGCACCGTCATTTTCCAGCTTAACCGTCCACTTGCCCTCCACTTCCATAAACTCAGGCTCCTGTGGTTGGACCTGCGTCTGCTGCGAAGTATCAACTCCAGCCGTTTCTGCTACCCCCTGCGCGGCAGTGGGAGTATTCAAAGGTATGGGTTTCGTATCAGGCATTTGCATATTGGGCCCGCTTGTTGTCGGGATTACATTCGTCCTCTCGTCAGGCGCAACTCTGGGCCTTTCCGAAATGGGTTCACCTGTTTTCGATACAGGATGATCCTCCCCACCTGAGGATGTAGTACTGGATGCAGTGGTTGATGAAGTGCCTGATGATGCAGCGACTGAAACTGCCGATGACGGCGCAATGACGTAGCTTTGTACTTTGCGGTCCTCAAATCCAGCAGATTCGCCGCGCATTACCTGTACCTCAATCTGATTTTCCCCGACATCAGCGTCTGCAGTGTTCCAGGTCCAGGAATTTTCAGCTATCCAGCCGGTCTCATCTTTAGGCTGCCCGCCGGTCGCGGGGCCCATGAGCAGAAATTTGTAAAGCATCTTTTCATTATTGGAATTGGATGCCTGGACATTCCAGACAATGACAGATCCCGGGCTTTGGGGACTGGGCTTGTCCGGATTTATGCTCTGAATCGTGGCATTCTTGTTAGCCTTAGCGACATCTCCCAAGGTCGTAGTCGGCTTTGCTAATGTGGATTGTGCCGTTGATGATGTGCTGGTGACTCCTTGGTTTTGGTTTTTGCTTACAGAAAAGTCTGAATCCCCAGTTGTATCGCCCATCCAATTACTGCCGCATCCCGTTCCTGCAAATGCCGTATTACTGAGCAGAAAGGGCATCGCCATCAGGCTCAAGAGCACAGCTATAGAAAGAGACAATGATTTGCACTTCATCTATCCTAAACCTCCACCATTCTCATAGTCGATTTAATTGCAACGGTTTAAAGCTTCCCCTTGGAACGTCATTCAACGAAGTACCTGTCTCATGCCCCTCCCTCGTTAGCTTTATCAATCATTAAAGATCTCGGTGTTAGAACAGCCCGAGGGGCTGAAGGGTGATTGAGCATGAATGCGTGGGATCGATTTATTTGGTAAAATCCGTTTTCTAGACACTACATTACGTGATGGTGAACAGACGCCAGGCGTGTCACTTTGCATGGATGAGAAGCTGGCCATCGCCCAGGGGCTCGATTCTCTGGGTGTGGATGTGATTGAAGCGGGCTCGGCCATGACCTCTGAAGGTGAACGCCTATCGATAAAAGCAATTGCTGATTTTGGCCTCAAGGCGGAGATATGCAGCTATGTCCGCGCAGTAACCGCTGATATTGACACGGCATTGGCCTGCAATGTCGATTCCGTCCATCTTGTGGTACCGGTATCGGACCTTCACATAGCGTGCAAGCTGAAATCCGACAGAAAGTCGGTAATAAATAAGGCCATACAGGTGACTGAATATGCCAAAGATCACGGCCTTATTGTAGAGCTCTCCGGTGAGGATGCCAGTCGGGCCGATCAGGATTATCTGATCAGCGTTTACAGGGCTGGAATTGAGGCCGGAGCCGATCGACTGGCTTTTTGTGATACAGTAGGCGTCCTTGTCCCAGAAACAACTGGGGAGATATTTTCCCGGCTGTCTCAACTGGGAGCGCCGATCAGTATCCACTGCCACAATGACTTCGGCATGGCTACCGCCAATACGCTAGCGGCCCTTCGCGCCGGAGCGGCGCAGGCACATGTGACTGTGAACGGCATAGGCGAGCGAGCCGGCAATGCCAGCCTGGAAGAGGTAGTCATGACCCTAGAATCCCTCTACAAAATCAACACCGGGATCAAATGCCAGGACATATACCAGCTATCTCGAATGGTTTCGCGAATGACCGGCCTTCCATTGGCCCCTAACAAGTCAATTGTCGGAGAGAATGCTTTTACGCATGAGGCAGGCATTCATGTGCATGGGCTGCTGGCCGATACCAGTACCTATGAGCCGATACATCCGGAGACTGTGGGCAGGAAGAGGCGCATAGTGCTTGGCAAGCACGCCGGTCGGGCCTCGGTCGAACTGGCCTTGCGCGAGTTCGGACTTCAGGTTACGCAGATGCAATTGGCCTCAATAGTAGAAAGAGTAAAAGAGCTGGGCGACAAAGGCAAGCGTGTCTCTGATGCTGATTTACAGTCCATAGCCGACACCGTTCTCTCCATCCAGATGGAGCCGAAGGTGAAGCTGCAAGAGGTGACCGTGGTGGCCGGCAATACGGTGACTCCTACCGCCTCGGTGAAGATAAAGCTTAATGGGACTGATAAGCTGGAAGCGGGAACCGGAGTCGGGCCGGTGGATGCGG
>JAQTYS010000354.1 GCA_028688175.1 Methanothrix sp.
GGCAGGGGGGCCGGAGAAAGCTCAACTGGTCGGGGCGACAGGACTAAAACCCTTAAATAGACCACTATTCCTTCATAAACCCGTTATATAAAAAATCCCAAAAAATTTTTTAAAAAAAGAAGGAGTTTACAGGTTTGTGTGGAATATCTTACATGTAAGATATACAGGTAAGATACCTTTTCAAAAGGAATATTAAAAATGCGCAAGATTTTGATTATTGGCGGAACCAGGTATCTGGGGCTGGAGATTACCCGGCGTTTTGCAGAAAGCAGGCAGAATGAAGTCTATGTGCTCAACAGAGGGCGCAGGCAGCCTGATCTTCCATCTGGAGTGCAAAGAATAACATGCGATGCAAACAACGTGCCGCAGCTTATCTCTATAGTGACGGACTTGAAACCGGATATTCTGGCAGACACCATTCTGGGGTCAAATGCACTGGATAAGTTGCTCCCCAGGCTGGGCGGGTGGCTGAAGGGCTTCATACACACAGGTTCCATAGGTGTTTATGGCGGGAGCGGCTGGATACCGGCAAAAGAAGATGATCTTCCCGTGCCTCTGCAACCCGTATTTAGAGAAAAATTTGCGCAGGATGAAGTAATCCTAAGGCATATTAAGAAGAACGGGCTGCCGGCTACAATCCTCAGGATGAGCTACATATACGGCAGGGGGGATGTGCCGCTGGAATTATGGGGCGGCAGGAACCCGGAGTTCTTCAGAATGCTGCAGAAGGAGGTGGAGATACCGGTGCCCGGGGACGGCACCCAACTACTTCATCCCGGGCATGTTACAGACCTTGCATCGGCCTTCACAGCCTGCCTGGATAACAATGCATGCAAAGGGCGGATATATAACATAGCCGGGGATAGAAGCATCACGGTATCCGCATACCTTGAGCTTATAGGAAAAGCACTTGGGGTAACGCCTTTGGTAAGCTGGCGCCCGGCAAGTGAAGTATCAGGGCAGTTAGTGGATGATGGTTATGCCGATATAAACGATCTGCAATTCTTTATGAAGCATATGTCGGTGGATATTACCCGGGCAAAAACAGAACTAGGATATAATCCAACAGTAAATTTAGAGGAAGGGCTTAAAGACAATATAAACTGGATGCACAAGGAGGATCTAATAAGATGATCAAAAAATTCAGCGTCAGCACGCCGGTATATCCGTGGGATATACTTGACGATGGGGTAGATGCTTACCTGGACGGCGTTATTGAGCATATTGGGGCCAACTCAGTATATACACCGGTGTGCTACTACATGGAAGAATCCAGCGCGTTCTGGTGGGGTGGCGTCATGCCTCATAACAAGAAGATACACCGGTACTATTCTGAAGACGGGCGATGCTATTTTGAGCCTGATGCAAAGTTCTACAGCAACACCAAAATAAAGCCGGAGAGAACAGTAGATCCTCTGCTTGCAAATTTTGACAACCTGAGAACGCTTGAAGGGCCGGTGCATGATAGGGGCATGCAGCTCTCTGCATGGGTGCCCCTCTTTAAAAACCCCCATCTGGCCCGGCGCCATGCAGATTGCACTCCCGTAGATATCTTTGGCGGCAGGGCAAAGCACGGCCTGTGCCCAAACAACCCGGATGTAATAGGATACTACAAAGGTATAGTATCAGACATAGCATCAAACTATAAGGTAGATGCCATAGGCTTAGATAAATTCGGCATAGAATACTGGGCCGGCGGGCCGGAAGGTCACGGCTGGTACAACAATGTAAACGGCGGGCACTACTGGGGCGCAGATATAGACCCCATATTCCTTATGTTAAACACGCCGTGCTTCTGCGAACACTGCGGACGCAAAGCCGCAGAGATGGGATATGACTGGGAGAAGATAAAGGCCAGAGTATCAAAACTAGCTTGGAGCAGTGTTAACAGAGACTCATCGGTAGTCTTCCGGCTTTCTCAGAAGGGGTATTTCCAGGGAGAATCCGGGGTTGCCAGATTAATCCTGGAGGAAGAAGATATCTACCAGTGGCTGCGCTTTAAGATAGATACAATGGTACATACAGCCAAAGAGTTAAAAGCAACAATAAAAAGCATCTCGCCGGATATTAAAATGACCATTGCCCTGGATCCGCCGGACAGGCCCAATTTCCAGAGATTCCGCCACTACGGATGGCTGTACGGCAGCAGCTACCGCGCCCTCTCCAGCGTGGCAGATTCCATAGGTGTTGCATCCGGATGGTCGACTGATGAAAAATACTACTCCGGCAAGCTTGCAATTGATGCAGTGGACGGCCGGTGTCCGTGCAATGAAGATGTACACGCAATCCCTCCGGCAGACCCGGAGCACATTAGAGAGCAGATAAGGCTCTACCACAGCATGGGCATGAATGGGTACGTAATCTTTGGATACACATGGGCGCCGCTGGAAAACCTACATGCAGCGCGTGAAGAATTACGGGCTATAGAACAGAGTATGTAATAAGCGGCATCCCGGCATCAACACAGGCGCAAGCAAATTTCAGAAGGAATATATTTACCTCGTGTGGAAATATTACATGTAAATACACCATGTAGTCGCTTAGAAAGACGGGGGTTGACAATATATGCGAAAAAAGACATCAAGAGCACCTAAATATATTAAACTGAAAGAATACCTGTTGGCCGCAATTAACGAAGGCCGGTTGCAGCCGGGAGACTGCATAGGATCAGAAAACAACCTTGGCAGCGACTTTGGAATAAGCAGGCCCTCCGTCAGAAACGCCATAGATG
>JAQTYS010000355.1 GCA_028688175.1 Methanothrix sp.
CTCCCACAACTGACCAAGCACCTACTGAACAACAGGGTATTGCGCACGTTCCAATTCCCAGATGTGCTCCTTCTCCGACTACGACTCCTCCGGCTATGTTGGCGCCGGGGGACACGTGGGCATAGTCGCCTATCCTGCAATCGTGGTCGACTGTGCAGCCTGTGTTCAATATTGCATGCTGTCCGACGATGGTTCCGGCATTCACTATGGCTCCCTGTAGCACAACAGTGCCCTCACCCATTAATGCATGCTGGGACACGACTGCGGATGGATCTATTACTGTGGCATATCGTTCAGGGGGCAATGACAGCCTCTCAACTACCTGCATACGCGTGCGGTTGTCTCCGATGGCAATAAGAATCTTTGCATTGGTATGTAGCATATCAGTCAGGTCAGCTATGGTTCCTATTAGCTGATAATCTGGAAGAGGGGCTGTATTGGCCCGGTCATCCACGAAGCCTCTTATGGAGAACCCCGCTCTGACCACGCTATCGGCTACAACCTTGCTATGCCCCCCAGCGCCAACTATGATTATGTCCGTCATCGATTGCATCCCCCTCAGTTGTCGAAGCGATTCATGGGTAATAGTTCACCCCGGGGCATCTGTTAACCTGTTGGCACATGTCTCAGTCGTGTGAGGCGAAGGTCAATCTCACTATCCGCCACGAGGTGGGGTGAACTTGTAACTAAGCGAGCCAGTGACTTCTTCACCATCTACACTATATACACCTTCGGCTCTCAATCGTCCTTTGTAATCGCCGCGCCCAAAGATGTTCTTCTCACCGGTGACGATCCAGTATAGCTCCCAGCCTTCGTCCTCAAGGCAAGCCAACAGGATGTCTTGGTTGACGAGAAGCGCTCCGGGGCCAGGATGGCAGACTGAGGGGTCAACGGCAACAAGCTGGCCATCGCGGGAGCGGTATTGTCCTTCTGTTCCTTGCCAGGAAAGGCCCAGATGGTCAACGAGCCACTTGGGCGGAGTGTACATAGCAATATTCTCTTCTACAGAGCAGTCATAAACGGCCGACTCCCATAGATAGCGATCATCAGGCGCTATCAGTTCCACTTCTGGGCTGATGGAACTCGAAAGCTTCAGCCGATGATAGCGGTAGGCAGGTGACCAAAACATCTCTCCCATGAAGGTGGAGTACATGTTGATGTCCTCCGGAACAATCGTGTCCTGAGGCTTGTACTTGCATACCCAACTGCGGAACCTCTCGCTGTCCGATTCTCTGACTATGAAGCTTCTTATCCAGTAGTCGATCCTCCGCCTCGGCATCTCAAGATCGTGTTCATCTAGTTCTGGCGGGGCTTCCCACATGTAGTGTGATCGGAGGTTGAGCCAACGGCTTTCATCTTCAGGCCTGGTCAGCTCCAAAAGTCTCCTCACATCAGGCAGGTCGGCGCTGTCTCTGAGCCAATCTCCATGATCGGCAGGGGTATCCCATGTATCGGCCGGGGCCGGGCACCACCATGTATTGCTATGGGCCTGCCATGATTCTCTCTGTGTACGCCTGATGAGGCATGATGGGTCTATGTCTCTGGCATCGAACTGCCATGGCCCGAGGCAAGGTTCGCGTGTGCCGGCCAAACAATCGCCCTTGAAGACGAAGTTATCTGTGAGCCTGGCCAAGAGTTCATGGTACGCGATCCATTGATATTTCTTACCCATGCGCTCAGGCTTGCACGTGCGCGAGGGCTCGTATCCCAAAGAGCTCACCCAGATATCGAAAGAGCCAAACCGCTGGGCGGACCAGCCCAGTTCAAGCACTCTGCTTAGGATCCATCTTCGTGCAAGTGAGATATCAAAGGCAGGATTGTCGACTATGCCTCCCTTAAGGTAGGGCAATACGAAGCTTTCGAATTCTTTTAGCTTCTCACCAGATAGAACCTGACGCAGGCCATGTTTCGCTTTAGCTATGTCTTCCTCCGTGTGTTGCCTGGGCAAGTCCGGACCGTTCGTTCCTCTGCTTTCCCTTACGGAGGTCAAAAACTGCTTAAGCGGACTGGTAGCATTCCTAACCTGGACGTATTTCTCCCAGGCTTTGCGTTCTGCTGGATCCAGGGATTCAACGAATGAGTTACGTCTCTGTTTTGGGGTGGGAAGGACGATTTGATCTTGACGTAATGGGCTTTGGGAGATCCTCTCGACGCCCCACGGGATAATGTACCGCGAGAAGTCGCCGGAACCCATGACTGAACGGTACAGGCGCCAAGAAGCTAGGTCTTCATCTGTTATGGATTCTCCGCCCAAATCTGGGGGCTCGAATTCGCCAACGTTTGGGACATCCCCGGTCCATTCGCTTCTATAGGGCGGACGGATTCTCTCTATCTCTATGTCCAGATCTAGGCCACGGCTTACGGCAAGTTCAATGATGCCCCGCGCGTAGTCTCTGAGAAGAATATGGGCTGGGGGACAGCCATCTTCGAATACTTCTCTATAGACCCAGAGTGCAAGTTCCTCCAATCCCTCATTGGAACTTCGCATGGCCGAGCCATAGGCTGCCGCGAGGAGCCTTTCGGAGACGTATGGATCATTGACCCCTGTGAAGGTTTCAAGGAGTTGTTGGAGCAATGGAAGCCTGTTGGTGAAGAGGGATACAAGTCCCTTTGTGGCCCCATCCCTCACGAATCTGTTCGGGGTGGTCAAGAACCATGCCAGTGTAGTTCCCCATAGCCGCAATGCTTCATCCGGCACTGAACTTCTGTTCTTATCTGACCAGG
>JAQTYS010000356.1 GCA_028688175.1 Methanothrix sp.
AGCCTATCATTCAGCTCCTTTGTCTGAAGGTTTGTGGCATCGATCTCTGCAGCTCTCGCCATTTATTACCTCACTCTCCTGCACCCTTGATCCCCAGCACATCAAGTTCCCACTCGTATAGCCCCACGCCACGCAGATGGTCTCGGTTACCGCGCAGGCTTTCCAAGGCGTTGATGCCCATGCCGCCCAGCATCTCGGCAATCTCATGCGACCAGGCAGATATGAGATTGGACAGCCTCTGCGAGGCGATCTCCACATTCAACCGGCCCGACAGGCGCGGGTCCTGAGTACATATTCCCCAGTTGCACTTGTTGCTATAGCATTTCTGGCAAAGGGTGCATCCCATGGCGATCAATGCTGCAGACCCGATATAAACAGCATCCGCACCTAAAGCTATGGCCTTGATCACATCACTGCTACATCTAATTCCGCCTGCGGCAATTATGGAGCATCTATTTCTGATGCCTTCACTTCTCAGCCGCCGGTCCAATGAGGATATGGCAAGCTCTGTAGGTATGCCCACATTGTCCCTTATGACTTTTGGAGCCGTACCCGTTCCGCCTCGCAGCCCGTCAATAGCGATTATGTCCGCACCGGCGCGTACTATTCCCGAGGCTATTGCGGCGAAGTTATGCACGGCCGCGATCTTGACGGATATGGGCTTCTCGTAGTTGGTGGCCTCCTTCAGAGCAGTGATCAGCATGGAAAGATCTTCAATAGAGTAGATATCATGATGCGGAGCTGGTGAGATGGCATCTGTGCCCATGGGAATCATGCGTGTCTTTGCCACAGCAGCTGAGACCTTCTCGCCTGGCAAATGGCCGCCTATTCCGGGTTTGGCTCCCTGGCCCACCTTGATCTCCACTGCCTGGGCACAGTTCAGGTACTCGGCATCAATGCCAAAGCGGCCTGAAGCCACCTGCACAATGGCGCATCTTCCAAACTCCTCTCTCATCTCTCGGGGAAGGCCGCCTTCTCCGGTGTTGAAGTAGGTTCCCGACTTGCAGGCAGCCGTCGCCAGGGAGCGGAAGGCGTTGTAGCTTATGGCTCCGTAGGACATGGCCGAGAAAAGAATGGGCGTTTGTACCATCAGATTTGGCGAGAGATTGGTCTTGATCTCTACATCTCCATCCTTTACTGAGATATCCATTATGTCGGGTTTAGCCCCCAGGAAGGTGCGCAGCTCCATCGGTTCTCGTAAGGGATCGATGGAAGGGTTGGTGACCTGAGAGGCATTGAGCACAATGTGGTCCCAATAGATGCGAAATGGCTTGTCGTTACCCGATCCGGTAAGGATCACTCCACCAGTCTCGGCCTGTTTCTTCAGATCCTCCAGCTTCTCGCGTGACCATGAAGCATTGGGTCGGTAGAACGAAGGTGTGGGCCTGACTACGATGGCATTTTTAGGACAGAAGACGACACATCTCTGGCACCCGGCGCACTTGTAGTCTTCGGATATCAGCCGATCAGCTACCGGATCGTAGGTATGGGTGCCAAAAGCGCACTGCCTTTCGCAACCCCTACACTGGCCGCATTTCTCTTCGTCCCTTATGATCTGAAACTCTGGAAAGACGAATGATTTCATTGCAAAACCTTCCTCATGCTATTTAATTCGCCGATAACCGGTTCTCCACCATTGGGCGTCCAGACCCGATCAAGCTTTGGCGAAATGAGTCTGATGGATGCTTCCTCTGAGGAGAGGTAGAACATATCTCCTCTTGTAGCAGCAGTAATAGGCCGAAGCCTGATTCTATCTGTGAGGCCGATCATCCTGTTCGTCTGGCCGATGATTATTGCAAAAGGCCCGTTCATAAGCAGGGGTGCATATACCATCCTCAGTGTGGTGAGCAGTTTCTTCTCCGATTCATTCATACGGTCGATGGCATTCCAGATGGGCGGGGCGAGAATTTTGGCCACAATCTCAATGGGGAGCTTCTGCCTTCTCATGAGCAGGTCAGCTGCATAAGCTATGACCTCCGTATCGGTCTGCAAGGTGCAGGCATAGCCGTACATCTCCAGATACCATCGATTGGTGCCGTAAGAAGAGATCTCGCCGTTATGGACGACGGTCGTATCCAGGAGACTGAAGGGATGAGCCCCGCCCCACCAGGCCTGAGTGTTGGTAGGAAAGCGACCATGCACCGTCCAGGTATAGGCTTGGTAGAGTTCGTCCAGCATGAAGTACTCTCCGATCTCCTCTGGATAGCCCACACCTTTGAAGCATCCCATATTCTTGCCGGACGAGAAGACATGAGCATTCTCGATCCTGGTGTTCACCCACATGATCTTGCCGACGATGTAATCCTCGTCGGTAAGCAACGCCTCTTCACCCTGCTTTTTGGGAAGGATGAAGTAGCGCCAGACCAGAGGAGGATCGCTTACTGTTGCCTCATCTCGATGAGGTATCTCTTCATCATGAACTACCTCGAAGTTCCGGCAGAGAAAGTCATCCAGTTCCTTTTTTGCAGATACTTTATCCTGGTGGCTTTTGCCGGTGAACATAAGGTGGAAAGCATAGTAATCTTTGTAATGTGGGTATATGCCGTAGGCTGCAAAACCCCCACCCAGACCATTGCCGCGTACATGCATATTGGCAATAGCTAACATGACGCCTTCTCCGGTGAAGCGCTCACCCTCTCTGTTCATGGCACCGAAGATAGAGCAGGCACAGATCTCTTTATTGTATAGCTCCCTTCTTATCCTTGGCATAGTAATCTTGGAC
>JAQTYS010000357.1 GCA_028688175.1 Methanothrix sp.
CCCGTGCATGGGATCCGAAACGAACCACGCGCTCAACATCCGCTCCCGGTAGAGCCGCAACAGACTGCTGCAACGCTACGTCCAGTAAAGCTTTTCGTTCTTTTTGCGAAATCCCGTGGTTGCACCTTCGTCTACCTCAATATGCCGCGTTTCGGATGCAGCGTTCACTAAGCAATTAGCACCGGAATACCCACTGTGATCAGCGCGAGTATTAGAATAAGGGTACAGAGTTTGTACCTAAAATCAATTGACTTTTCCAGGGCAGTAAACGCTGAATTAGAGCAATACAAGGAACTAATTATTCTAAGGTTGGCCTTGTTTAAACACAAGAGCCGCTGCTAATCGGCTCTTGTGTCTAGTACATAGTCACGGACTACACCATCTTGCTTAGGCTGACGTCCCAAAGCACCCAAGGTTACTTCCTTAACAATAGCCGCTGAGGCAGCTAGCAATTGCGCTTCTTCCTCGGATAGGGGGATCCTAAGTATCTTTGAAATGCCCGTACTGTCGATCACCGCCGGAAGGCCTAAACATACTCCGTCGATTCCGTAATAGTCGTTGATCAAGGTAGA
This sequence comes from Methanothrix sp., assembly GCA_028688175.1. Lineage (GTDB taxonomy): Archaea > Halobacteriota > Methanosarcinia > Methanotrichales > Methanotrichaceae > Methanothrix. The sequence goes on from JAQTYS010000357.1 coordinate 573, forward strand.
AACGGTCCATACGGAACCTTGGTCTAGCAGAATGGATTCCACAATTCTATGAAGGCCCATGGCAATCCCGTAGTATGTAGCTTTCTTACGCTTGATGATCTCATAGGCTGCATTTTTCACATTCTCGAAGATTGTCTCCAGCACCGGACCGTTGTAATATGAGCGGCACACGGGACAAAAGTCCTGTAGACGCATACCTGCAATATTGGCCGAGCTCCACACCACAAGCTCCGAATCCCCATGTTCACCAATGACATAGGCATGAACGCTCCTCGGATCCAAGCCCATCTGTTCAGCGATAAGGTAGCGTAACCTAGCCGTATCTAGCACCGTACCGGAACCAATAACCCGCCGGGGTGAAAAACCAGAAAACTCAATAGCCGCGTGGGTAAGTACATCCACGGGATTGGTGGCTACTAACAAAATAGTGTCGGAATTGTAGTGGATCACCCGCTGGATGATATCCTGCATGATCTTCGTGTTAGTCTGCGCCAGTTCAAGGCGGGTCTGTCCTGGTTTTTGTGGTGCTCCGGCGGTAATAACGATAATATGGGCCCCGACACAATCGGAATAGTCGCCTGCATAGATCTTCATGGGAGATGCGAAGGGTAGACAATGATTAAGATCCATGGCCTCTCCCTCTGCCCGTTGATGATCCACATCGATGAGTACAAGCTCGGATATTAGTCCTTTCATCACCGCTGTGTACGCAAACGTGGCACCGACCATCCCAGTGCCGATTACAACCACCTTTGCTCCTTTGTGTACCGGTTCTGTCACCTGCATCACCACTTTCTAGCGATAGCTTTTCCAAAAGAAAGGGGTCCTATGAAGTTCCAGTCCATTTACTTACGTAGCTGTCTTAGCCGTTTCATTACGTTATTCTCGCCCCGTCCAAAATAGTCATGGAGTCTTTCATATTCACCATATATTTCCGCGTAAACCCGATGGTTATCCATGTTCGGGCTAAAGGTTAGATCCTTCAGTCCGGCCATCCGCTTGGCAGCGTCAACTATGTTATCATAACCGCCTGCATCCTTACCAGCGGCCACCGCAGCAAACATGGCAGAGCCTAGGGCTGGTGTTTGGGCTGAACGGGCCACCTTGATCTTGCGACCGGTAACATCGGCATAGATCTGCATCAGCATGCGGTTCTTCTCGGGCAAGCCACCACAGGCATAAAGTTCTTTAATGGTTACACCCTGGCTCTCACAAGCCTTAATAATCTTATTCGTACCAAAGGCAGTAGCCTCGATTAAGGTACGGTAGATTTCCTCGGGCTTCGTATTTAAGGTCGCCCCAATAATCATACCTGATAGTTCCGCATCAACCAAAACAGATCGGTTGCCATTCCACCAATCAAGGGCCAAAAGTCCACTTTGCCCCACAGCAAGTTTTTCCGCCTTCTCAGTTAACAATTGATGGATGTTCATCCCCCGGGCCTTGGCTTCCGTTTCGTAGGCAGCGGGGACACAATTTGTGACAAACCATTCGAAGATATCACCAACCGCCGCTTGTCCTAGCTCATAGCCATAGTAGCCGGGTATAATCCCATCCGCCACCACACCACCCATACCCTCGACAAACCTCTCCTCATCCGATAGCACCATATGGCAAGTAGAAGTCCCCATCACCATCACCATTTTTCCCGGTTCCGTAACGGTAGTGGCCGGTACTGATACATGGGCATCAATAATTGCTACCCCAACCGCCGTCTTTGTCGTAAGCCCCAGTTCCTTGGCCCAGTAGTCGGTCAAGTAGCCGGCTTTGCTACCTGCTGGATAGATCTCCTGTGACATTTTCTCCTGGACGATGTCTTCTACGTCAGGATGCAGCGCCTTGAGAAACTCCTGCGTGGGATAGCCTTCTTGCCGGGACCAAATAGCCTTGTACCCCGCGGTGCAGGCATTACGGGCCTCGACCCCTGTAAGCTGTAGGACAATCCAGTCCGCGGCCTCAATAATCTTATCCGCCGCTCGGTAAATCTCGGGGGCCTCGTGAATTATCTGTAACACTTTTGGGAAAAACCACTCCGAGGAGATCTTGCCACCGTATCGCTCCAGGAAGGACTCACCCCGGGCGCGGGCAAGCTCATTGAGCATGTTAGCCTCAGCCTGTGCAGCATGATGTTTCCAAAGCTTC
>JAQTYS010000076.1 GCA_028688175.1 Methanothrix sp.
GGCCAGAGCGGCAGGGAGACTCCTGAACCCATTCCGAACTCAGAAGATAAGCCTGCCCACGTTCTGCACTGTACTCAGATGCGCGAGCTCTCGGGAAATGCAGATCGCTGCCATGCTCACCTAACTTAACTATTTTCACAAAGCTTGATTTATTGGATTATTATTATCACTTAGAGATACCGCTATGGTCGAAAGAGCTACAGCTCCCTAGGCCATATCTTACTGAGCTAGCTATGCGCCTGGCACTCAGAGGCTTTGAAGTCTACAATGATGACGAAGAAGGGCAACAGGTAGTAATTGTCCTGGTTGAAAGCGATGAACAAAGAATAGCGAAGTTCTATAATTCAGCCGTTGATGAACGGCCACAACTTGCCATTGTGGATAATGTGAAATCCGAGAACTTCTCTGACGAGATCACACCGTTATGGCAATTTGCATCGATAAACACGGCAACTCAAATGAATAAGGCCATACTACTTCTTTTCGCTGTGAAAGATAATACCGATGCAATTCCCCAGGTACTGGAAGAAATAAAAGGCATGAGAGAAGACATTCAACCAGGATATGATATGTATTTCCGGCAGGTGCAATCCGATGTCAGAGCAATAAAAGAACGACTGGTATGCCCTAAGATCTAAGTGAACGTGAGCCAAGAGCTTCGACACCTTTGCTCCTTTCGGTCCCTGGATCGGCAGGCTCAATCCCTCTAACGCAGATATCTAGACGCCAGCTGGCGAGTCGTGCAGCGCCGCGGTGCGGGCGCCCGGCTAAGGCCGTTGAAAGTTTTACATAGCAACCTTCCCTATGTAGGAGGGACTTGCTCTATTTTTGCATGCAGCGTCACATCCACCACCTGGCCCACAGCCCACTCTGGGCTGTGCGTTGCCACCACTACCGCTCCCAGGCGCGGGTCGTAGAAAGCAATCGCCGCAGCGGGCGAGGCGTGCAGCAGATGCAGCGCCATGCCGTAGCGCCAGATGGGAGAGCGGCCCTCGACGATTACGAGCGAGCCGCGGGGGATGGCGGGCAGGGGCGGGAGGGGCTCGGCGGGGGTGATGGGGGAGGAGACGGCGATGGAGTAGATGACGGTGGCGGTCATTTGGGTGCCGCCATTTTTATGCCAAACTCTTTGGTGATTTCATCCACAAGGCCAGGATTGTTTGAGAGATAAAGATCTGCCAATTCTTTTATTTTCCATCCAGGAATGATTTTGCAGCCATAGATCTTCGCCCTTCTTGTGAGCTTCTCTCTAATGCCGCCTTTCTTTGGATCCAACACATTATCTGATGTCGTTGCTAGATATGTATCAACTCGTAATGCTTTTGGCCCGGATTTAATGGCTTCGATTTTATAGAGAACGTCATTTGCTTCAGGGTCATGTTCCTGTCCGCCGGTCTTGCATTCTACTATGCACAGAGACTGGTTTCTCATGAAGGACACATCGAGATCGTTGTTCTCACCGGGGCCGCATTTTCCAGCCAGCATTCCAAGATGAAGATCCCAGATGCCCTTACCCGCAAAAGGCAATAGAAGGCTCCAGACAAAGATTTCCAGCCATTTGCCTGTGAGAAACTCGGTTGCAGGTCTATCTAGTTGTCCGACAAATTTTGTCCCAATTGTAGACAGGCCAAATTGAGAAGCTATTCGATCTCTTAGATCGTCATTTTTGAGGAAAACATTATCCTCTTCAGATAAGAAGAGCCCATTCTTCTTCCATTCATTTTCATCGAGCTTGATTTGGGCATCTTTAAAGAACTGAAGCCTGCTGAGTAATCCTCTCAAGTCTGCATCTTCATTATGCCGCGCAAGATGGGCTGCCAATTCTGTTAACAACAGGGCATGCTCTTCAGTTCGTGCCAGACTACTGGTATTTAGAATATCGAATCCGTAGCCTGCAAGAAATTCTGCGGTGGTGACATCGTAATGCAAAGGTATGCAAGGCCCACCTAGTAGATCAATGGCCTGGCGCTGATTTCCTTCCGCGATGTATAGGGTTTTTAGTCTCTTATCTTGTGAAAACTCATAAGCACCAATGCTCATCGGTTTGGTGCCGCCGGTGAGGTTCACAATCCATTCATATTGCGGATATTTTTTAAAGAGATCATGAAGTTTCTTGTTTATAGGTTCTGCTGATTGTTCCTCACCTTCGGCAAGATCGATGATATCTTTCTTTTTTCTGTAGTCCAATCCGCCAGCTTCCAGCGCCTTGAGGAGCTGCTCATCCTTTCCAGCCATGCCAGATGTAACGGCAAGAACAAGCCAGTCTGGTCTCACAGACTGAATTGAACGTAGATTCGGCACATGCTGTACGCTAATAAGACAAACGAGGATCTTCATCTTCGCCCTCTCCGGTCTCTCGGCTGGCGGCTGGGCTCTCTCTTTGCGCCGACTGCGGCAAAATTGTACAGGCCCTCTTTTTCCATGACTCCATTTATCTCCAGGCGAGTCTTCTGACCGATCTCAATGGATGGTGGCGTTCCCAGGACTACAAGTCCACCGATGCCATCGTCTGCCATGAAGTAGGAAGCGCCTCGTTTCTCTTTAGGATCGAGAACCTTTGTTACTTCTACGATATCGCCTTTCTTGTATTTCAGCTTCTTCGCAGCAAGCACAATTGGCTTGGTGGGAATCTGCGGGCCTGACCCCATCGGCGAAGTCGCAGCTCGTGATTCTGCCTCAACAGATGGCTGAACGCCGCCTTCGTCTCGGCCTTCCAGGACCATCCGCCCGTATCCTGCATTGGTCTTGCCGCCGATGCCCCACTCTTTCAAGGCCTCGGTGAGCAGATCGAAAGCAAGCTTTGCCCACTTCTGCCCTTCCTCTCCAGGAACATCACACAATACAGCAATGTGGAAGGTTCCCACAACTGAGAGAAATGTCACAGGATTCGGGTCGTCAAAATCGGTGGGCGGAGTATTCCCTGAATCATCAGAGTAGTAATCTCCGTGATGCGGCGTCATTACATCCGGCTGCAAAGATTCTCCCAGAGTTTCAGGGATTATCCATGCATCGTGAAAGATGATATGCCCGGAATCTTCAGTAGTTCCGAAGACAGCTTTGTGATAATCACCTCCGGTCTCTCCGCTCTTCCATCTCTTAAAGCCTTGGCCTTGATCACCTACGCCCCACACTTGGTCGCAGTAGTGTGAAGCCAAGCCTTTCAGAGCTGTTCCCGGGATTAGAGGCGTCCCATAAGTATGGTGAAGCGTAATCCCGGTCTCCAGGACGTTCTCGCCGCCAAGGCCAATCACCATTCTACCCTTCGTGAGAAACAGACCTTCTGCTTTTGGCTTCTGAATTGATGAAGTCTGAAGAGAAGTCAATTGTCGCTTGTATGCAGCCTGGTAAATTGTCTCTGATTGAGCCAGAGACTTGCACATCACCTCGAATAGATCTCTTCGTGCTTCGGGATGATTTGCTTTATCCTTCACTGCTACTCGTAGATACCGATCTCTGAGGAGGCAGGCATTTGAACCCATTGGATTCTCCTGCTTCCACCAATTCGAGATGGCAGATCTGCATGAATCAGCCATAATCAATCCGTCCCTAATAGTGCCTCAGAGTAACGTTTGAGCCAGGTTGCAGACTCGATGGCCTCATAAGTTAGACGCTGATATTTCATCAAATCTGATTTTCTACTGGTCTCGCCCAAGTCTCCTTTCTCATCCATAACCTTAGAGATATGAGCGATGTAATCTCTGCCAGTTTGACCTTCTTTTGCCGCTACAAAGGCCAGAGCTTGTGCCAGACCACACGACTGCACCAGAGCAGGAAATCTCTTGGCCAACTGGCTATAGTCCTCATCCTTTTCGCCTCTGGTGAGAACACAATCATAAGCCTTTTGCGCCCTCATCTGCTGACGAGTATGATGTTTTTCATCCATAGTCCTAGCTCCTCGTGAACAGGCATCTTACCAGGCCTTTGCCAACAGTTGCCTTGCCCCCCATCTGCAGGTCCAGCTTATCGCCTGAGCAATATGTTTCTAATATCTTGCCCTTAGTTGTCCCATTATCCCCGAATACTCTATCGCACCAGGCTATCCCTGCCAGAATCGCTTCTGCGGGAAGAGCTTCCTCGTACCAGAGAGCACCCCTGGCAACGATCTTCGTTTCGTCTTCAATCCTGATATGTGCTGAGACTTCGGTGCCAGTCTTTGACAGGAAGTTGAAACAATCGTCATTTAGGATTGCAAAACGCTCCATAAATATGCCTTTCCAGACAGCTTTGTTATCCGATTCCTTGGTAAAGATGATTTCCGCCAGCTTCTTAGCCCATTCTATTGCATTTTCGTCTTCTTTTGCCTTGAAATCCAGATCTTCAAAGAAAACCCGCCCTTCTCCGACAATATTCGACTCGTTTGCGACTAAGACTTCGTTTCTTGTAGGATTGCAGGTGGAAGGAAGATCTCCAATCCCGGCAGCTTCGAGATCTCTCTTCAGTCTTTCTAAAACGAGCGGGCTGGCAACGTAAGCAAATGTTCCATAAAGACTTCTCACAGGCAGGCAGACGATATGAGCATCAGTGAGAATTAGAGAACCCGCATTAGACGAATCATCTATGACTTGCTTTCCAAAAGCAATATCTATCAGTTTCTTCTGCTCATCATTTCCATTCTGGGAGAAGTAATCTCTAAGCACACCTTTTGCAGCCGAGCCTGGAACCAGCGGCCAGTCTGTGACCTTCTCCCTCATGATTGGCATATCTATAAATCCTACTCCCTTCCCTGCACCAACATGCAAAGGCGTAATTGTCTGCAACCAGTACATTCTAGTGTTATTCTCCATGATCTTGCACCTCCTATTCCTGCTCATTCACAATATTTTCGTCCGCATAATCCCAAATGCCCCACAAAGCCAGTCCGAAACCGTCCCGGCGGTCTTGATCGTTATCACAGACCGACCTCAGCCAAAGGTCTTCAGCAAGAGATGCAGCATCTAGACACCCTTCAATCTCGAAAAAGTAAACTGAACCAGCGGGCACAAGTCTTCTAATGGGCTTTGGGCCTGGGTTTCTTTTTTTGTTTTTCTCCAGGCTCCATCCGGATACTGGCTTCCAGCGATCTATGCATGCCGATACAAGCTTTAGCTTTAGTCCGCTGGGCCAATAATCAGGCTCTTCATTCGGCAGCCAGTCTTTGAGCCATCCAGGCTTCCATCCATCTGAAAAGATGGCTGGTGTCGCCAAAACCATGCGCACTTTCTTCTTGCCGGAAAAAACAGAAGCCAAATCCGGCGGGAAGATCCATCCCTCCTGGGCCTTGAGAACCTTCCATCTGGCCAATCTCCTCTCTCCACCGATGGTGTTGAATGAATCGATTTTTGATGCTATATCTGCATATTTTCCTTCGTCTTCAACTCTGGCAGCAAGCTCGATTTTTTCTTTTTGGCCCTTTATAGCGAAATCAAGCCCGATGGTTTCGAAAAGCTTGGCATCTTCGGCTGTCCCGACCTTTGGATCGATCTTGACATGAGTCCTAGCTTCTTTTTTAGGCAGATTCAAGAAGTCAGTTCTGCCCTCAATTTTCTGCGGATCGGGCGGAGATTCAAAGCCCTCACCTCTAGCGTTTGCCAGCCATTTCTTCATGGTTTCCATCGACCAGAGCAATGGAGTTTTGGCGGGCTTAAACTCACCCTCAACGCTGCCAGGCAGCATTGCAGGATATAGCCCTCCGGAAGGAAGATCGCAGCCACAATCTCTCCAATCATTTTCATTATCATTCACAGGTCGAATAGCAAATGCATTGAGTTCTCGCTTCTTGTTTTCTTCCTTGACCAGAAGATCTTTCGGCTGCGGGACGTAGAGTTTGCCTTGCCAGAATGGCAATGGCCCTGATATAGAAATCCGCTTCAAATCCTCAGAAGTCTTCTCATCGAAATTGCTGTTGCATGCATTTCCTAGCAAAGTTCTAAAGGAACCGGCAAGAACTGATGGATAGAACCAATCTAGAGATTTCATTCGGATTCCCAGGCCGAACGGACGACCATCTCTAGCTATAAGCGGATCATGGGCAGTAATTTTAAGATAAAGCACCATTAAGCGACCTCCTGAGTTTGCCTTTCCTGCTTAGGCGATTTTTCATCCCCAGCCTGTTTCATAGCAACTGCAATCCTCCGAGCGAGGATGAGTTCTGCAGCCATCCTACTGATTGCTTGGTACGGCTCTTCATTCATCAACATTCCTTTGAGGTCATCTTTTTGGAGGGGAACTTGTTCTAAGCTGCCGGTTTTGCGTTTTAAAAGCCTTAATGCGTCAGAAGCAATGAGATCTCTTAGCTTATCCGCCTCACCTTTTGAGGGTGTTTTCCAGTCTTTGTAATCCTCTGCTAATTCTCGCATTTCATAGGCAACACTATCTGGTAGCTTGTTTTCACAATGCATTTTTGCCCATTTGCGCAGACGTTCATCCAGGCCGTTTGCCTTCTCGGGCAGCCATTTTTCTCTGATCTTTATGGGGGCACCACTCCGAGGATAGATATGAACGGCAAGGCCGTCTCTTTCATCTTGAGCATCTCGTCCATCCTTTGCTGCCTTCTCAGCCTCATTTCCGAAATTAAGCAGGTTTTCCAGCGGCTCCAAGTAATGCCCGATGGCAATTCCAACAGATAGCGTTAATGGAATACCACTATCGCATTGAAGTGCAGTCAATTTTTCTCCTTTTTCTCTAAATCCATCATGAAGAGCTCTTGCTGCACCAAGACAGGTATCGAGAGGCAAGAAAGCTAAAACATCATCTCCGCCAGAGAAGACCATACATCCATGATATTCTTCTTCTACTATTCTTTTTGCTTCAGATGCAAACTCTGCAAGCAGTCCTGAAAAAGCTCTATGATCGCCGACTGAATCAATTTCTGAAAGAGCTTTTCCCATGCGATCACCATCGGCTTTCAATACAGCTAGATACTGGTTAGGCTCGCCAAGTCCCAGGCCGCCATCATCTTTTTTCTGTAGCTGATTGACAGCTTTTTCAATTCGATCCAGCTTGTCGGGATCACCTTTATAGGGGTTGTACTCATCCTTATCTAAGATCTTCTTGAGATCCTCTTTAGCTCTGGCCAGGCGGGATGGATATAGAATATGTCCATCCGAGCGAAACTCTTGATAAAGCCGATCTCCTATGCCAGTTGAAAAGCTATTTATCTCACCCTCACGGCAACATGCCTCAATCTCATCAAGAATCCTATTGGCTTTGTCGTCAGGATGGTTTCTGATTCCTCGAATCCACGGATCGGCTGCCACTCGAACGACCGATGGAAATACTGCATTTTTGCCGTCTGGCTGCCTTCCAAGTCGTTTGGTCAGTCCAATGGCACAGAGCTGCTCACCATCACTCAAGCGCAATTTCATAGAAAGCCATTTGGGAAGAGATTTATCTTTTTGAATAACGCTCTCCCTGGCACCATCAAGAGATGATTTGGGAATGCCAAAAAATCCCTTGGGCTGCCTGAAGTTCCTGATTGATTTCCTGCCTGCCAATAGCCGCATTACTTTCATGCGATCTTTTTTATAGCTAGCGCCTTCTTCAATCCAGGCTGAATAAAATTCAATTGCATCATCAACCTGGTCCTTCCAGATATCTTGGCCTATTTTATCCTGGAGAACAAGCTTTCCAGCTTCTTTCTTTGCCTTTTCAGCTAGATCAATCCATACTCTCTTTGCAGCATCCTGCGCTTTTTCATTGATTACTTCCGGGCTTTCGCTTCCTTCAGGCAATCTTGCCAAAATGACATTGGCTACGTTAAAGTCGCTTTCCAGGGACTCCAATCGTGAATCGCCTTTATCAAGTCCAGGAAATATCAAATCTCCCTTATAATGAGAAATCTCCCTTGCTGCTGCCTTACTGATAACGGAAAGAAGATAAGATCCATACCATAAGTCTTTGGTTCGCCGGGCAGCAGCGATGAAGTCCTGAACAGGCCCGATTGATAGAACATAAAGATACGATGCCATCAGTTCACCTCTACAAATCCATTTTCTTTTGCAAAGGCAAGGAAACCTTCAAGAGCAGATCCAGATGAAGAGCGGGATTGTGCTCCAGCCTTCAGCCTGCCAAGGGGTGAGTTTGGATAGCTGGCCAGCGCAGGGTCACTCAATTTTTTAAAGTGTGGATTTCCTGATGCTTTTTTTAAGATTACTTCATCAGGAGATGATGAATTCAGCTTCAAAACCAATTGAATTACTTCACCATTTCTACAGATCATTGGCCTCAATATCAGAGGACTTGCCATTCTTGTTTTCTCATCTCCCATGACTACTGGGTACAGCTCAGTGTCCTTGGGATCATCATTATCCTTAAAGTGAAATACAATTGGCAGCCCTAGCTCAGCTCTGGGGAATGCATCATCAGGGATTGCAGGCATCCTTGAGTGCCGTAAGTATCTGCTGCCAGTAGCCTTCCTTATTGATTCCGGCTCAGGCCAGCGGGAGCGTCCAGGCCGATTGGGGCTTGATCCAGGATTTCTGCCAACACCCTGGCCCTGCCTGAAGGTCTGCATCAAGCCTACTACCTCTGTCCATCCCTGTAATACATTAGTACTATTTTTATCCAATATCAGGAATCTATCGGGCATAGTAGGCCAATCCTGCAAGCGAGATAACTCGATACCAAAACCTTCCATGGATGATCTGTACCACGAATTAAGTGATTTTATACTAGGTGATAAATTTTTGCAGTACAATGCCCCACAACCTCGCCTCACTCTGGCACCTATTCCGCCAAAATTAGTCCAAGCCCAAACGGCTGCATCTACATCCTGAGATAGACTTTGAGGATAAGTGAGCTTCAATTCAAAAGAAACATTAGATGTACAATTGGCAGGAGGAATTCCGTCCCTTTTGTTTCCCTGGAATGGAAAGAGCGCGTAAGATGGATGATTCTTTTCAAATCGAGGAAAGTTTTTGTCTTCAGGGAAATAAGCACAGGAGTATGTTTTTCCGGGAGATTTAACATCAACTTGCAAGGCAACATGGCTGGGGTTCTCCGTTGTCCCCCATATCTCACCTTCTCGCTGGCGAAGCTTGGCAACAGTCGCGCATTTTGCACCTCTAGTTGCCCTCCACCAGAACCGCAGATGCCCCCGAACACTTGACGGCCTGATCAGCGTCACCTGGTCGTTCTCTCCTGCTTTCACACCCCCCCCAAAGATCGGCGTAATTATTTGAATATCATGGATCTTGTTGATTATTTCAGGATGCGGATTTGTATTAGTAGGTTGTTTAGGACATTCTAGAATTCTGCGCACGACTCAATCACCGCCTTTTCATTTTCTTGGCTCCATACCTGATATCTCTTCGTTTCAGACATCTACTCAACCTCTCAATCCTGCAAAGATAGCATTTTGCTAATCTTTGCAATATATATTCCGATAATGTTTAAAAAATATGGAATAGCATCTTGTTTTTCTCAGAGCATCACAAGTTATGCCCTAAATGCATAAGCTGGGCTGCTAGATACAAATATGCTATTCCTAAGACAAAATAGGCTATAGCTGTTCCGAATCCATTCATTGTATTTGACCTCATAACCATCTTTGATTGTCATTCGATTCAGGCGATCTCTTTCAAGATCTATTATTTCAAATGCAGTTTGCTTTTTAAAAACACCTCATAACTTTAATTGTATTTCTTGCATAAATACTTTTCTAAAAATGTATTTACTGAAGTATTATAAAAATAGTACCACCTGCCTTTATTAGCAGATGGTATTGAGGCCAAATCTGATGATATTGGTTTCAATGGGGCCACGGCTTCTTAGCCATGGAATTACATATATTAGTTAATCTTCATTCTATATCATCCTATTGGATTTCAGACCATTTCATCCTCAAATCCCCCCATCCCAAAGTGCGCCGCGTATCCCACCGCCACCGGCCCCTGCACCGCCTCCGCAAACTCGATGCGAAATCCATATCCTGCACCATTCGCCGCCTGCCTTCCCCCGCCCGTCTCTCTGCGGCGCTGGAAGGCGTGCCATGGCACCTGTCGCCCGCCCAGCATCGTGCCTGCTACCGGCTCCACCTTCACCGGCCTGGGAAAGCCCTCTTGATCCAGCAGCCGCAGGAGGTCGTGCTCCGGGCTGCCGATCTGCAGGCCGCTCGCGTCCCGCTTGAGCGCGCCCGCCCGCGTGACCTTGGCATGTCGAGTGGGAATGAAGGGCGTGCGTGAAATCCAGGCGCGGGAGCGGGCCAGCAGCGGGCACAAACCGGGCTGCTGATCTGTGCCTTCATAGTCCTGCGGTTGGCCGAAACCCTGCAAAATCATCTGGATCTCAAGGTCGTTTCCATTCCAGATCCTGCTCAGCTCTCGCAAAGTTTTTTGATCCTCAGGTTCAAAGCCTGCCGGAGCATAAATGGTGATGTGGGTGATCTCACCGTCGATGCTCTTTGGCAATGCATTTTCGGATTCACAGAAGATGTATGAATGACGATTGCCCTGCAATGGTCTTCCCTGCTCGTCGCATCCCGTAAAGATGCTTGAGCCGTTTGAGAGGCTGACCAGAGCCGCGTGGACACGATCCGCCAGGATTATGGTATCTGTAAGTTGCGGCGGCTTCTTGCTCGCCACAGCAAAGCGGGCAACTGTAGGTTTGATTGTCATCATTTCCCCAGCTCAATTCCCCTCCACCACAAGAGATATATTTGCATATAGATAAAGCTTTTTTATTGAGCGACATATATTTAATATTATTAGATAGACTGTACTTTCCAACTTTTCGATATTTTTATAGTATTTTCTAATTATATTTAGCCAAAACGTTCGTATTAAAAATTAAAGTTTTTATACTAGGATTAGATTCACTCCACAGGGAGTAGAATGATCAAA